>DATFJT010000173.1:0-6029 GCA_035269065.1 Saprospiraceae bacterium
AGTCCTGTGCTCTACCAACTGAGCTACCGCACCATCCATACACACGCATCACGCGTGAGGAACGCAAAAATAGATTTAATACGCCGCATTGACAAATTTTTTGAAAAAAATAGTTCTCCCGGATTAGCAGTGGTCTTCCAAAACATTCATTATCTTTTTAGTTGTTTTAATGACAATCAATACTTTTAAACTTATGCAGGTTTCAAAATTGCTCTACGGCCTTTTGGGCATTCCGCTGATCATTTTCGCATATATTGCTTTCACGAATAATGGAGAAAAAGCACTTTGGATGCTTCCGTTTTTGGTCGGTATGGCAATTGTCTATGTCCTTCGCCCCCAGATTGATTGGTACTTCATTAAAAAGTTTCCCCCTGAACTTCCTGAGGAATTTGTGCAATCCCTCAAAAGGGCTTTCCCTTTCTACGAGGATTTGACTCCGGATCAGCGAGAAAGATTCAACAACCGCGTTACCTGGATCAAAATGTCCAAGGATTTCTCACCAAATCCTGATCACAGCATTCCATACGATGTGTCTTTCGGCATGGCTTCCTGCGTTGCTGCGCTCACCTTTCATTTTGATGATTATCGACTCAAGGATTATGAGAAAGTGGTGGTGTATAAAACCTCTTTTCCTTCACCGGCGTATCCGAGGGATATCCATGCTTGCGAGGTGAACCATGAGGACAAAGTGGTGCTCATTGCTACGGACAAATTCATGATGGGACAGAATAAGCCACAGGAATATTTTAATACCGCACTTTACGTATGGAGTATGGTGGTGGAACATGTGCGCAAAAGCCCTGAACTTCCTGAGCACATGCTTGAAAAGGTAGCCAAGGTGCTCAAATTCAGGCCCGAGGCCATTAAAGCCTATATTGGCACGCCGGATGTGAATGATTTTGCCTTGGCATCCACAGCCTACTTCATGCAACCACAATCCATGAAAAAGGAATATCCTGAGTTGTTTCAGAAAATGGATGGGTATTATAGGAATCCAGGATAAGAAAATTCATCTAATTATCCAGCGGCATTCCGTAAAAGCTGGTAGTAGAAATTTACTGCGCGCTTGTAATCCTCTAGTGCCACTTTCTCATTGACGCCATGAAGCATTTTCAAATCTTCCTGACTCAACTTTATTGGTAAGAATCTAAAAGTCTGTTCTGTCAAATGTGTATAGTAACGGCTGTCTGTTGTAGCTACTAATAAGGACGGGGCAACCACTGCCTCAGGCCAAATTGATTTGGCTGTTTTTTGCACTACATTGAACCCCAAAGAGGTAGCACTGCTGATTATCGGCGGTTCTGTATGTTGTGAAGCTGGAGATAAACTGACCTCCACAAGAGGGTCATCGATGGTTGCTTTTATATTTTGGAGGGTGCTTTCGATGCTTTCTCCGGGGCGGATGCGTGCGTTTACGGTTGCCACCGCCTCATCAGGGAGGACATTATCTTTGAATCCACCCTTGATCATGGTGGGTGCCAGGGTGGTGCGGATAAGGGCATTTGTAGAGGCTTCCTGTTCCAATTGCTGTACTAAAAGACTTCCAGTAAGCCAAGTATTTGCCAATGCCAAGCGTCGGAAAAAATTCATTTCCGGGGCGAGATAGCTAAATGTTTGTTCAGGTACTCCGGACAAATCAGCAGGAAAGGGAAACTGCTCCAGCAAATGCACTGCACGAGATAAGCCCCCGATGGCTGTCTTTTGAGGTGGCATTGATGAATGCCCGCCCTGTTCAAGAGAAACACGCAGGTCAAAGCTGGCATAGCCTTTTTCTGCAATTCCGATCAGGCAGGCCGGTTCTTTAAGTCCATCTAGCGCATTCTCGAGCACAAGTAATCCCTCGTCCAGGATGAATTCAAACTCGATGCCCTGCGTTTCGAAGTAATTTGCCATAGCCACTGCCCCGTTGAGCCCGCCAGACTCCTCGTCATGGCCAAAAGCAAAGTAAATACTACGTTCTGGTTGAAAGGATTCCATTAGCAGTAATTCTGCGGCTTCCAGAATGGCAAAAAGGGAGAATTTATCGTCCAGGCTTCCCCTGCCGTACAGGGTGTCTTTCTCAATCACACCTGCGAAGGGCGGATGATTCCATTGGCTGTATTGCTCTGGTCCAACCGGTACAACATCTTTGTGGGCGAGCAGCAATACGGGCTTGAGTTCTGGATTGCTACCCCGCCAGTGATAGATGCTGCTAAATTGATTGATCTTTGAAATTTCCAGCAGAGAATCCAAAAGGACATAACTTGTATCGATCAAGCTGTCCAACAGGATAAAGGCTGTGGTATCTATTTGAGTTTCCTTGCTTACGGTAGGGGTGCGCATGGCCTGTCTCAGAGTGGGAATAGCTGCAGGTCGCAATTTTTTTAACTCAATTTTCTGAGGTAGAATTTGCTTTGACTTCAGACTAAAGGTGCGGACAAGCATGACGACAATGAGCACAAGTAATAGCAGACCCAGTATTCTAAAGACGTACTTCATAAGATAATGGCATGTGATTGATTCAAATTTAACTAAATTTCGATCACTTGATTCCTACCTTTACACATATGAAAGTCGCCGGTTTCTCATTTATCAAAAATGCCATCCAACATGATTACCCCATCCGGGAGGCGTTGCAGTCCATTGCTCCATTGTGTGATGAGTTGTACCTGGCTGTTGGTAAGAGCCAGGATGAAACCCTGCAAATGATACGGGGCTTGGATATACCTAAGCTCAACATCATCGAAACAGATTGGGATCCAGCGTTACGCGAGGGTGGGGCTGTACTTGCTGATGAGACAAACAAAGCATTTGATGCCATTCCTGAGGATGTGGACTGGTGTGTGTACATCCAGGGAGATGAGGTTTTGCATGAGAAAGGGCACGAGGAGTTAATTCGAGCCATGGAAAAATACAAGGACAGGCCTGAAATAGAGGGATTACTGTTAAACTATCGCCATTTTTATGGCTCCTATGATTATATCGGGGACAGTCGCAAGTGGTACCGAAAAGAAGTTCGGATCATCAGGAACGACAAATCCATTCGCTCTTTTAAGGATGCCCAGGGATTCAGGAAAGACGGTCGAAAACTTCATGTTAAGCCCACCAATGCCTGGATGCACCACTACGGCTGGGTGAAGCACCCGGAAAAACAACAGCAGAAGATGCAGACCTTCAACCGTTTGTGGCATGATGAAGATTGGATGGACAAGCACATTCCTAAAGTTGAAGTATTTGACTACAGTCAGATCGACAGCCTCAATAAATTTGAAGGTAGTCATCCACAAGTCATGCGAGAGCGTATCGAAAAGATGAACTGGCAGTTCTCATTTGATCCTACCAACAAAAAATTTAGCCTCAAAGAGCGTCTCAGCCGGTGGATAGAAAAGATGACTGGTTGGCGCCCCGGGGAGTACAAGAATTACAAGGTCGTTTAGCGGAGTTATTTCAATATGCCTGCCATTGGGTTAAGAAGAAAATTAGAAAGTTACGCGGTGAAAAGTGCCACAGCTCCGCTCGAGAAATAAATTATTGGATATTCATACCTGTTGACCCGGCTATGCTTCGATCATTACCGGAAAGATGAACACCTCCGAAATACGTTTGTGAAACAGAAAGGCTTGATTGCTCAGCTAAATGTGGAGACTTAACAGGTGGTATCAATTTTATTGAGGCAGCTTAGAAAGCTATCCATCAGCTAGAGAAGTATTGAATTAATATTTTAAATAAGTCAGAAATGGAAAATAATAAACCACGAGTAACAGGTATTGGGGGAATCTTCTTTAAATCAGAAAATCCGGATAGGATGAAGGAATGGTACCATAAAAACCTCGGCCTTGACACAGATAAATGGGGAACAAACTTTGAGTGGTATCAGGGAAGTGATTCTAAAAAAAAGGGATTTACCCAATGGAGCCCCTTCGCACAAGGAACCAATCACTTTGAGCCTTCAAGTAAAGAGTATATGATTAATTATAGAGTTGCTCATCTTGAGCAATTACTGGAAAAACTGAAGCAGAATGGGGTGACGGTACTGGATGAAATACAGACGCTGGAGTATGGCAAGTTCTTGCACATTCTAGACGCTGAGGGAAATAAAGTAGAGTTGTGGGAACCAAATGACACTGAGTACGAAAAGCTTGTTCAAGGCAGAACAAAATAGTCAGGCGAAAATAAATTATGCAATGATACAGGTTCTCGAATGTAATTAAGTCCTGTAAAAATGCAATACTTGTTGGCGCAATATCTGAGCGAACAAAGGGTCAACGGAATAAAAAACACCGACCTTCTTGCAAAAGGGCCGGTGTATCAAATCTTTTATACGATATAGATTAGGCGATTTCCACCAATTCGATATCAAATACCAACTCTTTACCTGCCAATGGATGATTGGCGTCAATAACAATGCTGTTGTCTTTAACCTCAGTTACCTGTACGCGCGTTTGTTGGCCATCCGGAGATGATGCCATGAGTGTTTGACCTACTTCCGGTTTCATATCTGCAGGCAATTGTTTACGATCAACTTCATTGATTAATTGATCATGAACAGGGCCGTAAGCCTGATCGGGAGATAGTGTCACGGTTTTTTTCTCATTCAGTTCCATTCCCTCCACAGCTTCATCGAAACCTGGGATCATTTGACCAGCTCCCAATTCAAACTCAAGTGGATCGCGTCCTTCAGAGGAATCAAATTGCTCACCCGTCGTCAAACGGCCTGTGTAATGTACTTTAACCTTGTTGTTCTTTTTTGCTTTAGGCATTTATCTTAAATATTTATTTATGATTCATCTAAATAAATGCAAAAAGGAGAATAAAATTTCATTTTCCTCTTCTTTTCTTAAAAAATCATGCCTTTATGGCAAAACTCACATCCGATATTAAGTCTTCGGGTGCAACATCTGCCGGATCGTTTCTATAAAATTCCAGCGGGTGGATTTTTTTATTCGGTCGGAACTCCTTGGCCTGTATCATGGCCTGAGCAGCACTCCAGGCATTTCCAAGATGCTCATAGGGTCCTATGTGACGCACGGTTTGCATTCTGGTAGCAGGTATCTGACCCTGGGTCCAACCATTTGGCAAGGCTTCTTTCCAGTCTTTCACCGCTACCCCGGCAGTGTATTCCACTTCTTGTTTAACAAAATCAAATTTATGATATTGAGAAAACCATTCCCCGGTAAATTCACCTGCTGTCTGAACTTTTTCCATCAGGTCGGTAAAGTCTTTTTCCATGTCTTTTCCAAGGTGAGACATGGTGGTCTTTCGGCGAATGCCCACATATTGGCAGCCTGGATATCCTGACTCACCTGGAAATTCTAATGTACTGCTGACTCTTCCTTTTTCTACATATTCTTTCAGCATGTTGAGGCCCCTCTCATAGTCCATACCTATGAGGGCTTTCATTTTCTTCTTCATAAAAAACAGGAAAAAAGGCCAGGAACTATTCATGTGCCAAACAACTTCGGTAGAGTCATCTTTTTCATTTAGATCAAACCATATTTTAGCTTTGGATTTCCATGGTTTGATAAATTCCAGCGTGCAATCAATCCTGTTTTCAGTTTCTTTCACGAGCTTCATTTGTCCACTTCCAACACGCTTTCCTTCCCATGTGTAAAATTTTCCATCCTCACTTACATGGACCCTGGCTTCAGGTTCCGTAACCAACCAAGGTGACCATTTGGGCCAGTGGTGAAAATCGCTGATGACCTGATGGACTTCCCCAAGATCCGTCCGGATTTTAATGTTTTTTGTGATGTTCATTTTCGACATAGTGCTTTTTCTTTAAAAATAGCAAAGGCTGCCCAATAGGTCGGCGCAATTCTTGCCTTCAAGTTGACAGTTGGTCGTTAAAATTGTCCTTTTCAGGGATTATTTGCCGAATCTCTTGATAAAGCCCCTTATAATTGCAAAAAAAGAGCGAGATGCAGATGGACAAATCAAAGCCGGTATGTGTTACCGGAGCAACCGGCTATGTGGCAGGATGGATTGTAAAAAGATTGTTGGACGATGGCTTTACGGTTCATGCAGCCGTCAGGCAGCCGGACAATAAAGAA
>DATFJT010000174.1:0-6358 GCA_035269065.1 Saprospiraceae bacterium
CTGGTCCACATCATGCACTAAACTTGTGATGCTCCTCTTAAACCTCTTCATAGAGCCAACTTGCATCCCCATCATGATTCAGCTACGCATAAAATGCGCCATTCGAAATACCAAATTCCTGGCTAATCTCCTCAAGACGACAACGAGCTTCAATCTCTTATAAAACCTTAATAATAATCTGACAAAAGAACAATTCCAAGTGGAAATAAATCCGCAGCTGAACGGGCAAATCCTTAAAAAGTCTTGGCAGCACGTACATTCCTTCGGACGCCTTTGATGAATGCCCGCTGAGTGCCGTCATTAAAGTTCTGGTCCCACACATCGAAACCGTCAAGTTCAGTTGAACTGTGATAATTACCATCCGCAAAACCGCCATGTCCATTCATATGCAAATTGGTATACATTAAATTTAATTCACCACGGGAGGGTAAATACCAACCGGTTCCGAAATCTCTACACAATTTGGCGGCAATGCTTGGTTCTACACAACCAGTCAAGATTCGAATTGTATTTGATTCTCCATCTCCTATTCTTGCCCCTGTTTCCGTTTCTGGTTCAGTTGGACCATTCTGAACATTATTTAACCCTGAGATATCAGTTGAAGAACATCCCCATTGAGCTGCATCACTTTGATTTTCAGTAGCCGCTACCATTCCGGATCCATCATTTGTATTTAGATAAAATATAAAGCCCCCAGCATAGATTTTGCCATAGAGTTGTTCCAAACTAACACCCCCATCATATAAGGCTTTCGGAGTTGTCCCCCCATCTAGTAATGCCTGAATTTGGGTAGGGTCTATCTGCTCGCAATTCGCTCCTATGTAAGGTGGCGGGCAATCGCATATACCGTCTAAACAGATGCCTCCGTTTTGACATACAACGTTTTGAGTGACACATAAATCTTCAATTTCACAATTAGTGCCAGAAAAGCCCGTAGGGCAATCGCAGGTACCATCTACACAAACACCACCGTTCTGGCATACTACACTCTGTGTGACACATAAGTCTTCTATGTCGCAGTTGGCACCAATAAAACCTACTGGGCAATCGCAGGTACAAGTTTCTTCGTTTAAAGTCCCTGTGTTACAATTGATCGTCGGGCAGCTTTCATCGCTGCTATTACAAGATTCTGTTAAAATACCGATTGCACAAATGCTCAACATGAATATCAGTAAGTTGATTTTTCTCATCTTTAAATTGTTTATGTATTTCCAGCTATATTTTTGGACTCTAGACAAAATCCTTTCAGAAAGGACAAATTAGGAAACTTTAACAGTTATTCGATCTTCGATACTACCAATATTCGAAATGTTGGCTTTTTTATTCCAAATTGGAAGGTTATTTTAATTTGGGGCTGCTTGCTTTTGGATTTATTCTTACCAGCTTAGCTAAAGTATTTATTTAATCATTTTCATTAAATATGCACGCACCTGTCCACCTCTTAACTTTTCCTCCATCCATCGCTTCAGTCTTATTCCTTTAATGATCACAATAGACCATTTTCCAAGGGCAATATTCGATAGTCCAACCTTTATTTCTCTGTCGACTCTGTGACTAAAATCGTGCAATTAAATTGGAAATGTAGCCAATAAATATTCTTTGGTAATTATCAGATTAAAGAACATAAAGGCTGTAAAGTTCAGGCTACAGTTTGGGGTGCATTTATCTTAAAACAAAAAAGCCCGGCAATCAAATGACTGTCAGGCTTACTTAGTAGCGGGGGCATTCGCCTTGGGCGAACTGCGACCGCATCTTTTGAGTGCCCGACATTTTCAGCAGCTCTATGATTCTTTCTCCAATAGCCCCTTTAAAAACCTCCGGCCATTTCCTGTCTTCAACCACCTCTCTCTTCATTGCTTCACTTCGTGTCTCATAATACTCGCAGTATACGACCTCCCAAGGTTGGTATCTTTTCGTATAATTTTTTGAATCCGCCGCGTTGTGCTGGTAAAATCTCAGTATTAGATGGTTCGTCTGACCAACGTAAGTCTTAGATGGGATGCGCTTTGATCGCAAGACATAGACCGTATAAATTGGTGTTGCAGGGCTCATCTCCCTAAAATAAAAAAAGCCTGACAATCAAATGACTGTCAGGCTTACTTAGTAGCGGGGGCAGGACTTGAACCTGCGACCTTCGGGTTATGAGCCCGACGAGCTACCAACTGCTCCACCCCGCGATATTATTCTTTGTGTTCGAACTCTATTCTCTTTCAATGCTCACAACCCGCCTTCGGGTTATGATCCGCCTCAGGCGGATACCAAAGCTCCACCCCGCGATATTATTCTTTGTGCTCGAACTCTATTCTCTTTCAATGCTCACAACCCACCTTCGGGTTATGATCCGCCTCAGGCGGATACCAACTGCTCCACCCCGCGATATTATGTTTAGGTGTGTCAAATCAATCCCTCTCTTTAAAGGGACGGCAAAGTTAGAACATTTCATGGAACAATACAAAAATAAACAGGTGTAAGTTCCCGGATTATTGCATTCTTACAAATGGATTGTTTTTCTTTTCCCATCCTAAATTGGTGTCAGGACCATGTCCGCTCTTTACCACCGTTTCATCAGGCAATAAGTACAATTTTTTTCGAATGGAGGCTTCCAGAACATCAAAAGAGCCACCAGGTAAATCCGTGCGTCCAATACTGCCCTGAAACAAGACATCCCCAGACCATAATATACCTTCCTCCCGGCTGTAGAAACTAACACTTCCGGGCGAATGGCCAGGGGTATGGAATAATTCCACCTTCTGCCCTAGAATATCAATGGGTCCGTCCTCACTAAAAACATAATTGACCGGGGGAAGTTTTTGCATGTGTACACCGTACATAGCAGCAGTGCTTGTCGCAGATTCATATACCGGCTTGCCGTCCTGATGTAATTCGGGCTGCAAACCATAACGCTCAAAAATAAAAGGGCAACCAAAAATATGATCGAGGTGCGCATGTGTCAGAAGACACCTCGTCAATTCTAAGTCATTGGCTTCCAGGTAGTCACTCAAAAGCTTTTCTTCATCCCGCCCGTAAAATCCAGGGTCAACAATGACTGCCTGTCCTTTATCGTTGTAGATCAAATAAGTGTTCTCTTGAAAAGGATTCACCGTAAAGGATTTCGAATGCAACATAAACTGGCCTTTATTTTCTGTGTTAAATGTATTAAGTTTAATAGCACTTTACTTATTCCACCTCAATGAAAAAAAATTTTCCTCTTCTGCTCACGCTGTTGCTTGTCTTACCCTTTTTCTCCAAAGGTCAGGTTTTCAGTGATGAGTTTGGGAAAAACCGTGTGCAGTACCACGAGCGGTTTGAAGATTGGAGCTATTATGAATCCGATCATTTTATTAGTTATTGGTATGGAAACGGCCGCAATACAGCTGAAGAGGCCGCGAGAATTGCAGAAGAGGAAATAGGACAGATTGAACGGATCATCGAATATCGGCTGAAGGAGAAAATTGACCTCGTCGTCTACAACGACCTGACCGATTTACACCAAAGCAATATTGGCGCGGAAGAGACTTTCAACACGAGAGACAATCGATTTCGCATTCTCAACAACAAAATGTTCGTTTACAACACAGGCAATACGTCTGATCTGAGACAGCAAATCCGTGAAGGGATCGCCACCATTCTTGTGAATTATAATCTCTACGGAGAAAACCTTAAAGAAATCGTACAAAATTCTTTATTCGAGGATCTGCCCGATTGGTTCAAGCCAGGGCTCATCGCCTATTGTGGTCAATCATGGAACAGTCAACTGGATAACGATTTACGGGCTTTTTTTACTACCCATAACGAGACAAGTTTTGGCCTGTTAGCCAAAGATAATCCGGAATTGGCAGGTCACTCTTTTTGGTATTTTGTTGCTACAGTTTACGGGGAGCATGTGATCTCTAATCTTCTTTATTTGATACGCATCAATCGTGATGCTAGAAGCAGTTTCCAATATGTATTAGAACAACCCCTTGACGGTTTGCTGATCAGTTGGGTTAATTTCTATCAACATCAATACCGATTTTTCCTGGATCACCTGGACTGGGAAAATTACGCCTCTCCTCTTCCGGATTTAAGAAAGGAAGAGAAAATGATGCAAGGGGCATGGAATACAGAACAAGATTACCTGGCGGTGACCACAGACCAATTTGGTAAAAAACGAGTCCATCTCAGCAATCTAAGCACTGGAAAGTCCAAACGCATTTTTACCACAGGCAAGATCAATAAAATACAGAAATCAGACCCTGTCTACCCTCTCATTGAATGGAGGACGTACGGAGATGAATTGTTGATTGTGTATGAGAAAAGGGACAAGATCTATCACAGAACCTATTCCCTAAGTGAAGGTAAATTAACGGAAGAGAAAAAGTTTGCCCCTCAAATCGACCGGGTCATTGATCTCGATACATGGAGCCAGGATGAAATCGTACTTTCCGGCCTGGAACGGGGGCATACCAATCTCTATTTTTTCAATACCTCTAATGGCCAGTTAAGAACGATAACAAAAGACTTTTTCTACGAAGATCATGTGCGTACGGGAGAACTCAAGGGGGAGAAAGGTATATTTTTCTCATCTGATCGCTTCACAACCTCAATGGACCGGATCAAGCTGGATACCATTCAAACAATCCCTGGATTGAACGCCTTTTTTCTCAAACCGGGATCAAAAAATGCCATTCAACTGTCTGACAATTTTCTCTACCACAATCGGGAAGTGGAAAACCTTGATTCCAATCGCTACTTATTTCTCAGTGATGAATCAGGAATCTATAATTTCAAACAGGGCAAACTGGAAAAATACATTCATCATTTTGCAGACAGTGTAGTGTATAAAAATGGAGACATAGAAATTATCGACCCTGCCCATAAAAACCAATATGACACTTCTGAAGTTAAAGCCGTTTTCAGGCAAGCAAAAGAAAGATGGAGAGGCAGCACGAAACCATTGAGTGCCGTGAACTTCAACGTGGTTTCCTTTGAGATACAAAATAAGCATTTATTGCTCACCATGGATATGGGGCCAAACGTCGGTTTTTACAAAGTGCCTCAAACAGATTTTTTTAGATCGCTGGAATACCGAAGATCCGAGTTCAGAAAGAAAGCACTACTCAAACAACAAGAAAGCGAAAAAGAGACTGTACAACCTGATCGGCCCATTTTCAGGGAAGAGCCCGAAGAAAAAGAACCAGAAAAACAACCTGAGCGAAAGGGGTTTTTCTTTCAAAGTGAATTTGACAAAGAGACAGCAACAAAAGATCTGCAAATTGAAGAAAAAAAGCCCTCTTTGGATACCCTGGAGCAGGAAATACCTGCAGAAAGAGATAGTACGACAGTGTTAGCATTGGAGACTGTAGCAGATACCACCAGGCAGGATTCTGTCCTTCAAAAAAAGTATGTCTCCCTTTTTGATGACGCCTTGGTCTCCCATGAAGATAGCATCGATCCTTCCCTAATCATATCTGAGGAGGTGCGTTTCAAAAGCAGTAAAATCATTCCTTATCAGCTCAAATTTAAGGTCAATGACATCACTTCCGACCTGGAAAACCAACCTCTTGTAACGGGTATGGAGGCCTTTCTCGCAGGTCAGGAAAACAATTTCTTCAATCCTCTTGGTATTACTTTCAGGGCGCAAGCCAGGGATATTCTAGAGGACTACCTCATAGAAGCAGGATTGCGTTTCCCCACAACTTTCGATGGTCAGGAGTATTATCTGTCATTTGAAAACCGAAAATATCAGTTGGATAAGCGGTACATTTTCTACCGTAGAACTACCAAGGAAACTGAGTCTACCGGAGGCATTATTGAAAGGAAGAACAAACTCATTACCACAAGCCTTATCAATCAATTGAAGTATCCCCTGAGTATATTTGGGAGCCTGCGATTGACCAGTTATTTCAGAATGGATGACTTTATTGTTCGTTCAGTAAATGATAAAACGCTACCAATTGACAACCGGCAGGAGCAAAGACTGGGAGCGAGGTTAGAATATGTTTATGACAATACGTATGACATAGACATCAATTTGATGGGCGGGCTGCGCTACCGCGTATTTGTCGAGACTATTAAAAAGATGTTCATCGATTACAGGGGCGACTTAAGTTACTCCGGAACTGAGGGTTTCAGTACCATTATAGGGGCAGACTTCAGGTATTACCTGCCTGTCCTAAGGCACAGTGTTTTGGCCCTACGCGGGGCATCTGCCATCTCTGCCGGACAAGAGAAAGTGCTTTTCTATCTGGGTGGAAGCAGAAATTGGCTGGTGCCTCAGTTTGACAACAGCATTCCCCTGCCGGAAGATCAATTTAGCTTTTACAGCCTTGCCTCCAACGTACGTGGGTTTCAATATAACAGTCGCAACGGAACAAGT
>DATFJT010000175.1:0-4302 GCA_035269065.1 Saprospiraceae bacterium
ATCATCAAATGATATACCCAGGTGTTCACAGTCCTCTCCGCTGACTATGGGTCGATCGTAAATCGTATCCTGCCTGTTGTAGATGTGTAGGTCGCCAGGAACCAAACTGATAGCATTACCTGTACATAGTATCGTCAAATCATTGGGCCATTGTATGTCCACTTCCGTGGTATCTACTACCGTAATGATTTGCTCGCATTCGGCGGATTTGATTACGTCGTCTGCAGTACCGGGCAGGCCATCCTGCCCAACCAATATTTTCTCTACCCTCCAGGTTCTCGTGACTATGCCTGTAGCACAGGAGCTATAGTCCTTCTCATCTGTAAACGTGGGCTGCAAGGAATCACAATTGTCCAGGACGACCGGGAGTCCTCCCGTATTCAATGGGTCTGACAGATCTACATCACAATTAACCGTGACATCGTCCGGACAAATGATTCCTGGGTCTTTTTTATCTTCTACATATACATTGGCCCAGCAGGAATTCGTATTGCCATAAATATCCTCCACTCTGAGGTGTACCTTATTCAGGCCAATGTCTTCACATCTGAATGTGATGCACTCGCGGTACAGGCTGTCAGGCTCCCCTTCTCTTTTGATCAATAGCTCTCTAACCCGACAATTGTCCGTGGACTGATCATCAATCACGGTGTAACACAAATCTGCCCAGCCATCATTGGTCAAGGTGAGGTTGGTGTTCTGGTCACAGATCGGCACAGGGGCGATAAGGTCTTGCACTTCAACCGTCGTTCGACAATATGATTCATTGCCACAGGCATCAGAAGCAGTAAATTCGACATCGTAAGTCCCTGGAGTCAAAAGATCCGGATCAGCAATCAAGCCGAATTCATCAAAAACCCGAATACTAAAACTAGGGTCAGGATCACAAGCATCTGAAACTATAGGTCTGTAATTGCTCAAACTCACCTCGCATTCATTGTGCTGAACCTGCAACGTCAAATCACCAGGACATGTAATATTAGGAGGTACCGTATCGAGTACTTTAATAATCTGTGTATGTTCCCATAGGGTATCTGGATCGCACCAATCTCTGATCTTCCATTCCCGGTGTATTTTGAAAGATGCGGGAGAACATATGTCATATATTTGATCTCTGTAGTTATCCGCTAAATCCCTGCAATTACTGGAATAAATCGGCTTACCAAACCTTCCAGGAAGAGAATCAGGATGTAAGGAAATCTGATCTTGAGGACAATCCAAAGTCAAATCGTCAGGCCAGTCAATGATGACTGGTTGGTTGTCGATAAGGCTGATTCGTTGCACACAGGTATCTGAATTATCGAATGCATCGAACACGATCCAGGTACGGAAGATATCACCCGTGCTACAATTGTCCAGGGCCAATGAATCAGTGTATTCAAAGCGTGTGTCGGAGCAATTATCATCTGCAGTTGGCATTCCTGTATTGGCCGGATCAATGGAATCCTGGCAATCAATAATAACATCATCAGGACAAAAAATTATTGGTGCAATCTTATCCTCGGCATGAATATATCCCCAACATCTGTTTCCACTGGAATTACTAATAACCTCGCCCATATAGGTGCCTACCTCTGTGATGACATTATTTGGAACCAACACACTATCCAGGGTCATAACCTGCAATGTAAAAGATCCGGAAACCATACAAGGGTCATTTGTCAACAGCATATTTGTGGTGATCTGAGCATTGCAATTGGTACCAAGGGAAACATTAATATTGTTACGACAAGCAGTCAGGGGGTCGTCTGTTATATCAACCTGCTGTCTCACACTTTGGATACATCCGGGTTCGGTTACACCGGGACCAGGATTGCCGTCTGCGTCAAATGTATACACCACTTCTACCCTTCCTACACCCAGGGCAGCTGGATCAAATAGGTCTGTGGCAACACCATCTATAGTGAAGCTGCCGCTTCCGGGTTGATCTGCACTTCCCTGAAGCGTAAATTCAGGCGATTGGGTACAAGTCTGGTTTGGCAGATTGATAATCATTGGGTTGGGATAATGACAGGTATTACTTTGACTTAGCACAGTAGAACCATTGGTTACATCTACGGAATAACCCAGAGCATCGGTATGTACTCCCTCTAAGCTGTAGAGACTTAAGCCTCCTGACATTGGAGATTCTGTCAAAATAGTACCTGCTTGTATTAAAGCATCGGATTGTAAACTGTTAGGAGAAATGGGCTCAAACAAACCAATATTGTTAAGTAGAGTCCAGGTTTGCCCAGATGGCGCTTCCACTTCAATGACCTCATTGAATTGACCATTGACAGAATTGGAAGCGTTATTTCGGCAACTGCAGGGGTCTGTAATACTTACGGAGCAGTCGCCCGCATCTACTGATGCGATATATCTTTGGCTTTCCTCACCTTCTGAGAAAAAAGCAACATAATAAGTGTAACTCCCATCCATCATGGGATCTATAAATTCTTCTCTGACTGGATTGAAGCTATTTCCTGCATACAAAAGGTTACCGCCTTCTTCCTGATCATACCAGCGAGTTTCTCCGTAAAGACCACTGTTATGTCCGAGACATTCGCCTGTTTCAGGAGCAATGGCTAAACCCGGTCCGGAATAAGAAACATCGTAATTACCGAACTCCGGCAAACTGTCACCAGTAACTACTAGTGCATATGATGAACACTCAGCAAGATTAGCCGATGAGATCAGTGCATCACCTGATCCCATTTCTCTCTGGGAAAAAACATAGCAATTATTGAATGGCTGGTCAGGGTTAAAAGGCCCCTGATATAAGGCAATTCGACCGCTCCAATCATCAAATTGCCCTGTGAAGCTGTATAGACCTGACTGATCCACCGTGAAATAGTGAAGGCTGAAATTGCTCTCTTTCGAATCGAGATTTTCATTACAGTTTTCCGGCGGGGACCATTGATCTCCATCTATCGTGCTGCCACTGAAAGACACGGGTATAGCCACTTCGGAGCCATATGGGCTTGCCAATAATCCGGGTAATCCTGATACATAAGCATCTGTACAGAAGGAAAAATCAACAATGACCTCTGTCCTGCCCATTCGTTGCTGTACCATTTGATAGGGAACAGGCCAAGTCCATAATTTGGTTGGTTGGTTTTGACTGAAATCGGGAGTGCCTGTATCAGTATCGGCCGTAGATAGACCAAGACATAAACTTGCCAGGCAAACCCCGAGCACTACGGCTAAAGGTCTGATAAACATGATGTTGCAATTAAGTTCGCTTAAAAAGTTCTAACCACCCTGAAGATTCGTTCCTAAAATGATAGCAGTGTTCTGTTCGCTCTTAACTATCTTTCACTTCAAGAAAAAATCAATATTATTTAAAAAGAGGGATTGGCTGCAACGGGAGAAGGGGCGATAAGAACAGTTGGGTCAAAATTCCCTGTGTTGCACCAGCTGTTTTTTTTAATGTTCGCTCACCTTTACTCGAGGAAACCAATCCTCTCTTTTGATCATCGATAGAATCCTATCAGGGGATATAAGATTCGGGGGTCTCGACCGATGTCTGGGACAAATATACATTAGATTAATTCACATATAAAAATTATTCTTATATATTTTTTATCTAATACGTATCAGCACATTGGAAAAAGTGGGTTGTATTATATTTTTTCTTAATATGTTAAAATCTGCCTACAAACATAATACATCTATACACATATTATATTTATACATATAAAATAATATTTAATTTTTTATTCTTTTGACTCTCCATTACCTGAAGGCCCTTTCTTAGGAATCCATTTTCTTACAGTATTCTAAAGCGAATGACTTGATCCAGTTCAAAGCTGAACATTTTGAATTCACAAGCCTTAGGGCTATTTTCAGCATTTTATTCAAATAGCAGGACAAAATGTATATAGCTATCATTCGCGAGAGAAAAAGCCCTCCAGATGCACGCGTGGCGCTGACACCAGATATTTGTCAAAAAATAGACACTGAGTACAATTACATACGCTTGGCAGTGGAACCATCTGCAGGTCGATGCTTCTCTGACGAAGAATACAAGTCTGCTGGAGTTGCCGTAAAAGATGAAATAAACAATGCAGATGTTCTGCTTGGCGTGAAAGAAGTTCCCATAGACCATTTGATCCCTG
The DNA here is from genome assembly GCA_035269065.1 of Saprospiraceae bacterium. Taxonomy (GTDB): domain Bacteria; phylum Bacteroidota; class Bacteroidia; order Chitinophagales; family Saprospiraceae; genus DATFJT01. The sequence continues at coordinate 4,098 of DATFJT010000175.1, forward strand.
AAAAAACCTACTTTTTCTTTTCTCACACCATTAAAAAACAGGCCTATAACAGGGAATTACTCAGAGCACTGGTCCGGAAAAACATCAAAATGGTGGATTACGAGGCGCTCACCAATACGAAAGGTCAAAGAGTGATTGCATTTGGCCGGTTTGCTGGAATGGTCGGGGCACACAATGCCTTATATACATGGTTTCAAAGACATCA
>DATFJT010000176.1:0-9062 GCA_035269065.1 Saprospiraceae bacterium
CCAATTCATCTATCTGTCTTTTTGTATGGACCATTCAAAAAGGGTAGACCATGCTTTGCCAACGCTAATTCCCTTTTGTATCCACTGTTGAATGACATTTCTGCCTCAGGTTTAAATTTATAAGCCATTGCATGATTGAGACTGTCTTGACCATGCAGTTGTACTGTTCGAAAAATTCTCCCTTGATTATCTGCAATTCCAAAAAAATCAATGACCTGTCCAGATCGTTTCACCCAGCGCTGATGCCAACTTTCGGTCGGTTTGTCATAAGTGAGGAGACTTTGTCGACTGAAGCCACTTTTCTTGGTCCACTTTTCCAGTAAGGCACAGGCTTTATCTATCTTTCTCACATAATTTTTACCTGGAAGTGTTTCTTTGTCCGGGCAATAAACCTCCCAATTCCCTAATTGGAAAACAATTTGATGAGAGCCATCCGATGGACAATTTTGCCGCAGTAGGCGCTTTCCCGGAAATAAACAAAATAGCCATTGGATAGGGGGTAGACCAAGCTTCAAGTCATTTTTGTCCTTGTCAATAATAGGTGAATTGGCAAAAATACTCACCGGGATAATTGAAATAAATGCAGGGATATAGTGGAACATGACTTTTGACTGATTGCTGCAATTTACATATTCGCATTAAATTCGATAGATCATCGGGGTGTTCTTTGCTGCGCTAAATTCTCATAGCGAAGAAATATCAGCGGCAGACGCTGCATTTTTATTAACTTTGCCCGCCTGAGGATACAGCTGTACCAATGGAAGATCTCAAGGAAAAAATTGACCTCGACAGGTTGCCGAAACATGTTGCCATCATTATGGATGGCAATGGTCGTTGGGCACAGCAGCACGGCAAGAAACGCGTTTTCGGACATCAAAATGGGGTGAAGTCAGTCCGTGAAGTGACCGAAGCCTCGGCCGAATTAGGTATCTCTTATCTTACGCTTTACGCTTTTTCTACAGAAAACTGGAAACGGCCCAAGTGGGAAGTGAACGCGCTGATGAGGCTCCTGGTTGAAACGCTAGGCAAGGAAATGAAAACCCTTAATGATAATGACATTCGCCTCCAGGCCATTGGAGATATTTCAAAATTGCCCAAGAGTACCAAGGCAGCTTTGGAAAAAAGCATTGAAAATACCCGGAACAACAAAAGAATGACTTTAATTCTCGCTTTGAATTACAGCGGAAGATGGGAATTGGTTGAATCCGTGAAAGAAATTGCAGCTGAGGTGCAGAAAGGAGAATTGAATGCTTCAGATATTGATGATGAGCTTTTTGCTTCCAAATTAGAAACAGCTGACTTTCCAGACCCTGAGTTGTTAATACGAACCAGTGGCGAGCAGCGATTGTCCAATTTCTTACTTTGGCAGTTGGCCTATGCCGAATTGTATTTTACGCCGGTAATGTGGCCGGAATTCAGAAAAAATGATCTCTATCGCGCGATTTACAGCTATCAAGGGCGTGAACGACGTTTTGGCTTGACTGGTGAGCAAATCAAGCAAAAGAGATGAATATGGCCTTTCCATTCTTTTGGAGACAGCCTTTTAACTTATCGGGCAATTCCTGTTTGGGATGACCGTTATTAGATTTGTAATTGAAAGAAGCCGATTTTTTCTATGAGAATAGCCTTTCTTATTATCGCATTCACGATCGCCATGTTCCGGGTCCAAGGCCAATACGAGCAAATGGCGAACGACTACCAAAACCCTAAGATCTATGAAATAGGAAATATAAAAGTCGAGGGAGCACGATACTCCGATGACCAGGCTCTTATTTCTATTTCAGGATTAAGTGTGGGGAGCACAGTCAAAATTCCAGGACAGGAAATCCCGCGCGCCATTAAGAAAATATTTGATCTGCACCTTTTTGAGAATGTTGAAGTGCTCATCGACAATGTGATCGGAGAGACAGTTTTTCTCATTATTCGCGTTAAAGAGCGATCTCGATATTCCCGTCATGGTTATACGGGTGTAAAAAAGAACAAACACGAAGACCTCAATGAATTGGTGCGTAACTATCTCATCAAAGGATCTGTGGTCACTGAAAATGACAAGACCAACGCAGCGAATGCCATAAAGGGGTTTTTCGTCGAAAAAGGATTTCTGGATACAGAGGTAACAGTCGAAGAACTGAAGGATGAGCGCAGGCCCAACAATGTTCGATTGGTTTTCGATATTGACCAGGGGGACAAGGTCAAAATCAAAGAGATTGCCTTTGAAGGAAATGAGCTGTTGACAGATAAGAAGTTGCGTAAGCAAATGAAAAATACCAAACAGAAATCAGCTCTGTTCAAAAAGTCCGTTCTCATTGAAGATGATTATGAGGAGGATAAGGGGGCCATTATCTACTATGCCAATAACGTAGGATTCCGGGATGCAAGAATTTTAAATGATAGCATATACCGGGATGAGAAAGGTGAAGTCCACTTGCTGATCGATATGTATGAAGGTCCGCGTTATTATTTCGGCAACATTACATGGAAGGGCAATACCATTTACGACGACGACGCTTTACAACGCATTTTGGGAATTGAGAAAGGCGATGTCTACAACAAGGAATTATTGGATACTCGTCTGAGTTACAACGCCATTGACGGTCGGGACGTCACCTCGGTATACATGGATAATGGTTATTTGTTTTTCCGCATAGACCCCATTGAGAAAGCCATTCGTGGAGATACAATCGACCTGGAGATGAGAATTTTTGAAGGTCCCCAGGCCACCATTGATCGGGTAGAAATTCAGGGCAACACGAAAACACATGAACATGTCATTCGCCGGGAATTAAGAACCAAACCATCCAAGAAATTTAGTCGGTCAGATATCATACGATCACAAAGGGAACTGGTAAACCTGGGCTATTTCAACCCGGAAAATCTGGGTATCAATACTCCTGTCAATCCTGAGAAAGGAACTGTAGACATTATTTACAGCCTGGAGGAAAAATCTTCTGACCAGCTTGAGTTGTCTGCCGGATGGGGTGGGGGACGTGTCCTAGGTACCCTGGGTGTGGCCTTTAATAACTTTAGTTTGCGTAATTTCTTCAGTAAAGAAACCTGGCAACCTGTGCCTCAAGGAGATGGTCAGCGGCTTTCATTGCGGGGCCAGACAAATGGTCAGTTCTTTCGATCGTTGAACATGTCGTTCACGGAGCCATGGTTGGGAGGTAAAAAACCAAATTCCTTCAGCCTCGGAATGTTCATTACACAGTTTTTCTATGATCCGCAGAACGAAGTCACGCCGAATAAATTCACTATGTACCAGGCTACTGCTGGTTTGTCAACACGTTTGCGCTGGCCTGATGACAATTTCATATTATCGGGAAATATCACTTTCACCAACTATCAACTGGATGAGTGGCAACAGGGTACTTTCCGATTGCCTGACGGGAGCGCATTGCAAAATGGAAATTATTACAATCAGAGCTTCAAAGTCACATTCGCCCGGAATTCTGTAAACAGTCCGCTGTTCCCTACTGATGGTACATTGATCTCTTTGTCATCTGAGTTTACATTACCGATTTCACTCATGTTCGGAGGAGACAAAGACTACGCAGAATTGACGCCACAGGAAAGATTCCGGTGGTTGGAATACCACAAATGGCGCTTTGATTTTGACTGGTACACCACCCTGGTGGGTAAACTGGTATTCAAGGCATCAGCCAAAATGGGTTTTCTCGGTTTTTACAACCGCGATATTGGTGTCGGGCCGTTTGAGCGCTTTCAGTTGCAGCAGAACCCGCTTCAAGGAAACAATTTTAACCAGCAGTTCACAGGATTGGACTTGTTCATGTTGAGAGGATATGAGGATTTCAATATCGCGAATAATGAATTTCCTTCTCCAATACTGAACAAAATGAACATGGAACTCCGGTTTCCTGTATCCACCAATCCTCAATCTACCATATACATCCTGACCTTTTTGGAGGGAGCAAGAACATTCAATCGGTTCAGAGACTTTACACCCTTTGATCTTCAGCGATCATTCGGTGCGGGTGTTCGTGTTTTCCTGCCTATGTTTGGTCTGCTTGGATTCGATTATGGAATTGGATTGGACCCTGTAAACGGACAGCAACCAGAGGGAATACAAGGTGGTGTTTTCAACTTTTACTTAGGCTTTGAACCCGATTAAATACTGAAAGGAGGATCGGTCTTTTTTCTTACTTTAGTCGAGCAAATCGATCGACTATGGAGAGTTTGTACACGGATACGGTAGCCTTTGGAATACTGATGGTGGTTTTGGGGTTGATATTTTATACAGCCCATTCCCGTCATGCATTTTGGCAGCGTTTTTACCGCTATGTACCTCCTTTACTCCTCTGTTACTTCATTCCTGGTTTACTTCACGAGCCTTTAGGCATTATTAGTACTGAAGATAGTCAGCTTTATTACGTCGCTTCGAGGTACCTTCTGCCTGCAAGTTTGGTGCTCTTGTGTCTAAGTATTGACTTTAAAGGAATATACAGCTTGGGCTATCGGGCTATTGTCATGTTTTTGGCGGCTACATTTGGTATCATCATTGGCGGGCCGGTGGCCTTGTATGTCGTAGTCAGTTTTTTCCCAGGACTCATTAATGCTGAATTGGAGCAAATCTGGCGGGGCTTGTCTACCGTTGCAGGTTCATGGATTGGTGGCGGGGCCAATCAAACAGCCATGAAAGAAATATTTGAAGTTGGAGACGATATATTTGCCTCTATGGTGGTTGTAGATGTCATCGTAGCCAATATCTGGATGGGCTTTCTTTTGTATGGCGCCAGTGTCAGCGATAAGTTAGATCGATGGCTCAAAGCAGACAATTCAGCGATTACAGATTTAAAGAATAAAATTTCAGACTATCGTGCACAAGTCGAGCGCATTCCAAGTACGACAGATATGTTCGTCCTCGGTGGCGTTGGTTTTGGAGCGGTAGCCCTGGGTCATTGGGGTAGTGATATGATTGTCGGATACTTGGAGAATAGCCGTGAGACTCTGGAGGCTTATAATCTGAATTCACTGCTCTCCGGGTTTTTCTGGCTCATTGTGATTACGACGACAATCGGTCTGGTCCTGAGTTTTACGAAATACCGGCAGTTAGAAGGAGTCGGAGCCTCTAAATGGGGAAGTGTATTCATTTATATTCTCGTGGCGACGATAGGAATGAAAATGGATTTGACACAAGTGTTTGAAAACCTCGGGCTGTTTGCTGTTGGTATTATTTGGATGCTGATCCACGTCATCATTCTTTTGATTACGGCCAAATTGATCAAGGCACCATTTTTCTTCGTAGCTGTTGGGAGTCAGGCCAACATTGGCGGAGCGGCTTCGGCACCTATTGTAGCTTCGGCTTTCAGCCCCTCATTGGCTGCAGTTGGAGTATTGATGGCGGTATTGGGTTATGCTTTAGGTACTTACGGCGCCATTGTATGTGCCTTGCTTATGAAATGGAGTGCCAGTTTGTTTTGATGGCTTTGATTCTATTCAAGGGTTTCAGATTGGAGCATCCATTCCTCTTCGCAGGCTTCGATTTCTTTTTCAAGGGTTTTAAGTCTTTTGGATAATTCGATCATCTCCTCCTGGTCGATATCTGGATTGTATAGTTTTTGCGTGATACCATCCTTTTCTTTCTCTAATTTCTCCAGATCCTTCTCTATTCTCCTCAGCACCTTCCTCAATTCATACTCCTCTTTGGCGTCACTTTTACCCAACTCGTTTTCCTCTTTCTGTTCGGCTTTCGTCTCGCTGTGGTCGAAATTAAGGCCAAATTCATCCCGGTACCTGGAGTAGCCACCGTTGTAGTCCTTGATGTTGCCGTTTCCGTCAAGAACCCATAAATGATCTACCAATTTATCAAGGAAGTACCTGTCGTGAGAAATGACAATAAGACATCCCGGAAAACCTTTGAGAAAGCTTTCAAGTACATTTAGCGTGAGAATATCCAGGTCATTGGTGGGCTCATCCAGGATCAGAAAATTGGGATTATGCATGAGCGTGCACAGCAATTGCAGGCGTTTTTGTTCTCCACCACTCAATTGGGAAACATACACGCGATGCTGTTCCCTCGGGAATAAGAACCGCTCCAAAAGCCGTTCAGCACTGAGTTCTTTACCATTGGGCAAGGGCAGGTATTCTGCGACTTGCCTCACTTGCTCGAGCACCCTCAAATCTTTATTAAGGGCTTGACCATCTTGGCGATAGTGACCAAAATGTACTGTTTCCCCAACTACAATTCGCCCTTTATCTGGCTTAATTTCGCCTGTAATAATCTTGACAAGGGTAGTTTTACCTGCACCATTTGGCCCGACTATCCCTATTTTCTCGTTCTTTTTGAATTTGTAATCAAAAGGATTTAGAATTTTTTTGTCGTCGTATGCAAATTGGGTCTGTCTGAATTCCAGGATTTTCTTGCCCAGCCTTCGACCCGGCAACATGAATTCAAGCTCCTCGTCCTGCCTGGTATTATCGCTGATGTCCTCTTTGAGACGCTCAAATTCCTCGACTCTTGATTTCGCTTTGGTTCCCCTGGCTTTGGGTTGCCTCCTTATCCAGTCCAATTCCCTGCTGAAGAGCTTTTTTCGTTTTTCCTGGGTAGCAGCTTCAGTTTCAATCATTTGCTCTTTTTTGTGCAAATAGTCACTGTAATTACCTTTGAATTTATTCAGTTTACCGCGGTCCAATTCCAGCATGTAATTGCACACTCTTTCCAGGAAGTAGCGATCGTGTGTTACCATGAACAGCGTAAGACTTGGTTTAAGCAGGTACTGCTCCAGCCATTCAATCATTTCCAGGTCGAGGTGGTTGGTGGGCTCGTCCAGTATAAGAAAATCGTAATCTTCTATGATGATTTTTGCCAGGGCCAATCGCTTTACTTGCCCACCTGAAAGCTCTCTGACACGTCTGTCCGGGTTATCCAGTTTTACTTTGGCCAACATGCCCAGGATATTGTATTCCAGATCCCACAACTGGAGATCATCCATCTTCTGAGCATATTTTTGCTGTTCCTCCTTTTCCTCTAGGAGAGTGGATTTTTTATACTGTCGAAGGGTCTGCAAGCGAACATCACCCGAGTCCAGCATGGCCTCCATAAGTGTCATTTCGGGGTTGAATTGTGGCTCCTGTTTGAGGTACCCTACTCGAATGTCCTGGTTGAGAATTATTCTGTGATTCTGCCCTTCTCCAGGCTCGATTCCCGCTACAATCTCCAGTAAGGTGGTCTTACCACTGCCATTTTTTGCGATAAGGGCCACTTTGTCGCCAGCTGAGACGTGAAGGGAAACCTCATCGAGAAGCACCTTCGTTCCATAGCGCTTACTTACATCTTCAATTCTTAGATACTCCATATGTGCAAATCTGCGAAAAGATAGGATTTTGCGCTGATTTGAATGAATGTAAGAACACTTTCCATTTGGGAAAGATCAGGCTGACATTCGAGCTACAGCATTTCCTGCATGTCGTGTAAAATGGTAATGGCCTCTTCGAGATAGATGTCTTCACCAATGTTATCCTGCCATTCCTTATTCCTTTCAATCCTGGATGAGTCAGCCTGCAGGTATTCCTCGTCCGCTTTTAAATTGTAGTAATTCAGTCCTTCAATCTCAGAGAACAATTTGTCAAATTTCTCAGATTCTTTTTCATCCTCTGCTTTCATGGCAAAAAATGCTTCGACGTTCAATGGCCGCTGGGTATCTTCCTGCTCTTCTTTCAATCTTTGGGCATCCTCAAGAATTTGAGAAAACTCTTTGTCTTCTTCCACTCTGCTGGCGCTCATTTTAGCCAGTTTTTTTCGAATTTTTGCAATGTCATAGACCTCCTGGTCGTAATCTGCTTTATCAATTTGGGTCCATGGAATAGGGTAGTCCAATTCCTTCTCACCTGTCGTAGTAAAATGCCATGAATCCGGCAGAACAATATCGCTTTCGATGCCTTTGAGTTGGGTACTGCCGCCATTGATGCGATAGTAATTTTGAATGGTGTACTTCACACTACCCAGTGGTTTAAATTGATCGAAGCCATTGATGGCGCGATCCAGGTCTACAAAACGCTGCACGGTTCCTTTTCCATAGGTAGTAGGGGCGCCCACAATGATTGCACGATCGTAGTCCTGCATGGCAGCCGCAAATATTTCTGAGGCTGATGCACTGAATTTATTGACCAGGACGACCATTGGGCCATCCCAAATGACCTCACCGCGATCCTTATCCTTGAGCACCTCAATTTCTTCATCACGATTCTTTACCTGCACGATTGGACCTTCTTCAACAAAATAGCCGGCAATTTTCACTACATCCCTAAGTGAACCTCCGGAATTGTTGCGGAGATCAAAGATCAGGGCTTCGGCGCCTTCTGCATTCAATTTGATCAATTCTTTTCGTACGTCCTTGGCACTGCTTTTTCCATTTCTATCGGAGAAATCTGCGTAAAAACGAGGTAATTTGAGGTAGCCTACTTTCATGCTGTAAGGGTCCTTTTCAAGCATCATGGACTTGGCAAATCCTTCTTCCAGAATCACAACATCTCTTACAATAGGTATAATCAGGATCTCCCCATCAAGCTTTCTAATTGTCAAACGTACTTCCGTTCCTTTCTCTCCCCTGATCAAGTCAACCACTTCATCTATCGGCATTCCCGCAAGATCAACTGGCTCCTTATCCTCTTGAGCCACCTCAAGGATCACATCCTTTGGTTCGAGATCCCCTTGCTTCCAGCTCGGGCTACCGGGCACAATACTCACCACAGTAGTTTCTTCACCATCCGTTCTCAACCTGGCCCCAATACCTTCGAGCTTTCCAGACATGGAAATATCAAAATTCTCCTTGTCTTTCGGTTCAAAAAAGTTGGTGTGAGGATCGTAAACATTGGCTATGACATTGAAATAGGTGCTGAGGAAATCCATTCGGTCTCTTTTTTCCAGCCGTTTAAACCACTTATCAAAGACCTCTACCACTTTTTCCTGGGCTTCCATCTGCAGGCTGTCCAATGATCTGGGCTCGAAGTCCTCTTCATTTTTGATACGCTTTTCCTGCTTTTTTACTCGGGTGTAATAGCGTTGCAAAACTTCATGTTCCAGCCACTTCCTCCAGTATTCATAG
>DATFJT010000177.1:0-3738 GCA_035269065.1 Saprospiraceae bacterium
CTGCCTGACAATCATCATTGTTAAAAAAGTCCAGTGCCAGGTATCGCTGAGGCGGAAAAGACTCGGCCAAAGCATCGCCGTCGTAAAGCATCAACTCCCAGTTATCTGTGTTACCACAGCAATTGGATCCAATCACTGCAGAAATACAATTGCCGAATATCCATGCCGTATCTACAATATACCCCAAAGACGAATTACGCGCCTGTTCATAACTTGTGGCATCAGACTCTGCATAAGGTCCACATTCACTAACTGGTGCAGGATCATTGTCATCACTACAAGAAAGCAAGAGCATTCCTGACATTAAAAGAACCAAAAATTGAAAATAGATGTCGAGTGGTCTCATGGTTTATTGATTCATGTTGTTTATGGCATTTTGAATACGCCTGCCATAATTTTTCAATTCTTCTGGTGCGTTGAGGTCTATGGCATCAAAGGTCAATTCAAAATAAATACCTTCTCGCTGGCCGTAGAGATAGCTGTCTGTATCACCGATATAGTCAAGGAGGTACTCCTGATCATAACTCTGCTCGACTATAAGACTGGGAACATCCAGCAACTCTCGTGCAAATAAAAAGGACTCGTATGGCAAACGCTGAGATCGAAATCTGGTATCCTGCAACGCGACAAGATCATTGGCATCTCGATAGATGGCGGTATCCAATAACAGGTAAAATTCTCTGCAATCATCTATACAATCCCTGTAGACTTCACCAAAGACGAGGAAGTCTGCGTCCTTATTGATGGTAATCTTGTCAAAAGTAGGCGTCGGAGATCCTTCATCACATCCTGTGGCAATAAAGGTCAAGCTAAGCAGGAGCAAGTTGAAATAGCGAAACAACTTCATAGTTCATGGTTTGAGTAAAAGTAAGCAATTTCATTCTGATTTGTTCAGCGCCGACTATGCTTACCGTTGTGTCAATTGATTGACGACCTCATTTACTTTTCTCAAATAAGGCCTCAGGTATTCCGGATTTTCGCTATTCTGGAGATCAAACCTGAAATTTCTATCTGTACCGGCGTCTTTAATTCTTAAGTGGAGCCCTCCCTGATCCAAACAATCAGGACAACCATACACCTCGTTGTTTTGCTGGGTTAATTGAATAGGTACTTCCCTCAACAATTCCATCGCCGTTTGATGTTCCTCCTGACTCATTTCGAGATACTGCCCAGTTCGAAATACATTCTGGAACAATATGTTGTCTGTAGTATCTTCGAGTAATTGTTCATTATTGACAAAGTAAATTTCCACACAAGATTCGCCAGTGCACATACCGTAAAATCGACCAAATATCAATTCATCAATGGACACCGTTTCAACAGCCGGTGTTTCAAAACTTTCTGAGCAAGCCATTAATAGGGGCAAGATCCAAAGACACAATAAAAATCTCTTCATAGCTTTTACTTGATGAAATGATTGAATGTCAAAGAAGCGCGATTGATTTCCGTCCATTGTTCAGAAAAAGGCCGACTGTAGGCATAAGAGACATGCAGGTAAGAACGACGTCCCAATTGACAACCCAATGCCCCACGTAACCCTAAAAAACTTTCTGTCACTGAAGACATGGAGCCCCAACCGTGGGTAATTCCTAACTCAGGACCAATAGCGTAGTGCAATAATCCATGGTTTTGCTGCCAGGAGACATGTATTGGCAGAGCAAACTGATATTCAGGAGCAAAAGCGACTCTTTGTTTTTGTAAAACGGTCATAGGGGCAAAAGCACCAGCATTGCTTTCCATGAATTCAGGGCTTTCGTCAGTTATATCCACCGGAAGCCACTCGTCCCTAAAATGATCATCAGTGTGCAATAGCGCCGGGGATATTCCAATGCGCCATGCGCCCTTCGATGCTTCCAATTGGGCAGATGCACCGGTGTACCATAAACGGCCTTCCTCCGGATTGAGCCAACCTGCGGCAGCTATTCCCATACCGGCACACCAGTGTGTTCTCTCCTTCATAACAAGATCTGGCGCTACTGTCTCCTCCGGAAATGAGACCTGAAATACAAGCTCCTGGATAATTTGAGAGGATAGCTCAGGCAAGCCATCATTGTCTCGCCGCGTTATTGTCGGATACTCAGCATATTTAAATGTTAACGGCTGCTCAACCATGGTTAATGGCAATAAAGTCTGCTGCTTGCCGGGTAAGGCCTCAATCACTATAGAATGAGGTACAGGTGATGACGATTGTGAGTCCTCTACTGCAGGTAATTCTTCTGGAGCTTCCTGAATTGCCCCCACCGCAATTGCAGGTGTATTCAACTTATCTGTAATGCTGCCCTTGGATGGGCTATCCGTCATCGAAGAATTATGATCTCCTTGCCAGAAAAGAAAGACGATAGCCAACATCATCATAGATGCGAGCAGGTACCAGGGCCAAACCAGGGATCTGCGTTCTTTCCGAGACTCCAACTCCGGTCGAATAGCTTCCCAGTGCGCCGGATTGTAGGGCTCCTGGACACTATTCAAAATGTTTCTTATGTGCTTATCCTTCATTGATCGCAAGCGTTTTATTCACTTCCCAATACATATCCTGCAAGCGTTTACGTGCCCTGTGCAAGTTAGATTTGCTACTGCCTATACTTATTTTCAGGTAGTCTGCAATTTCTTCGTGGCTCATCCCTTCTATTACGAAAAGGTTAAACACCATCCTGTAAGCAGGAGTCAAAGATTGAACCAAAGACATCAATTCCTCAGCGGACAAATCAGAAATGGCATTGTTTTCTATGTAAGGTTCAGGGGTGTGATCGTTCCATTCCTCTTCATAACGCCTTCTGCGCGACTCCTTTCTGCAATGGTCAATGCAATGATTCATGGCAATGCGATACATCCAGCTCTTGAGTTGCCCTTTGCTTTTATTGAAATTGGGAAGGCTATCAAATATTTTGAGATAACTCTCATTCATAAGGTTGACAGCAGTCTCCCGGTCCGGAGCGTAGCGCAAGCATACGGCCATTAGAAAGCTGTAGTACTTCTTATAGAAATACCTTTGAGCCCGCAGATCGTATTTTTTGCAGGCATTCAACAGCTTTTTCTGATTGTCAAATTTATTTGGACTCAAGACTGATAATTTCTACCTAAAATTAACACTTGCGAGGAGATTACGCGGATTGAACTGTCCGGGTTGCTTCCCATATCCCTAATTCTAAGATTTCTCGACCAATTTTTATTGTCTTTGACAGAAAAACTTACCCTATATTCGCCGTTCACCATAAAATCAAGACCTATGCGTGTATGCATCCTGGCCATGTTACTACTCTACTTTTCTGTAGCACTTTTCAGTCAAAAACCAGATCAACCGGACGCTGCTGAAATTTACCACCAACTTCAAAAATTGAATACCCTGGGGAAGGTGTTGTATCTCGCCGCTCATCCGGATGATGAAAATACGCGTTTCATCAGTTACTGCGCCAATGAGAAAAATTATCAAACGGCATATCTTTCACTTACCCGGGGCGACGGCGGTCAAAACCTGATTGGTCCAGAACTGAGAGAGGAACTCGGCATCATGCGCACCCAGGAATTGCTTGCTGCCAGGAGAATAGATGGCGGCATCCAGTATTTTTCGCGCGCAAATGACTTTGGTTACTCTAAAACAGCCAAAGAGACCCTTGAGATCTGGGATAAGGAAAAAATACTCGGAGATGTCGTCAGAGTCATTCGAATGTTTCGCCCGGATATCATCGTCTGTCGATTCCCCGACAACAACTACGGAGGACACGGTCATCATATCGCCTC
>DATFJT010000178.1:0-2440 GCA_035269065.1 Saprospiraceae bacterium
TTATTAATATCCACCATGTTGGCACCGGTAGACCAATGCGCACGATCAATCCAAATCCCTGAACTTTCACTGATATCTTTGAATTTTAGGCCTCCCTGGTTAAGGTACAAACGATCATCGACCATGTTTCCTGAAAAATAGATATCTGCAAGACCATCATTGTTGAGGTCTCCAATGGCAACACCCGCACCATTGTAGAAGTACTCATAGTCAGATAAGGTGAATTCCTCGTCAAAAATTTCTTCCAACTCATTGGCAAAATCAATGCCTGTTTCAGAGGCATTTTTCAATGAGAAGTTCAACTGTTGATCATAAGGCTTGGATGGGGTATTCTTAATTTCTTCGCTCTCATTGCAGCCAATAAGAATTAAAACGAATGCCATTACAAGGTAACAATGCTTGATCATGTTGTCAGAATTATTAGAAGAACAAAGATTCATTTTTTAAACGAGTATGGGTGCAGCCGGATTTCATTTCAAAAATGGGAAAATATATGGAAACCTAACTTAAGCATACCATGAAGTTGACGAGATTCCTCCATTTTTACCAAAAGTAAGATCAAGATTGGGATAAAGCGTCTTTATCTGATAGACGAATGCCTATAAATTGGTACGTTTATTGAGCAATACATAGAAAAATGGTATTTAATTGGGTTACTGAATATTAGTTTTTCTATCTTTGAACCAACTTTCGGTTGTCCCCCCCACAATCAATACAACTTCTTGTATATCAATATCTAGCAATATGACCTTTCTTCTTAACGGAGAGGGAGCGTCTTGCTGGAATATTACGTTTTGATGAAGATTTTTATAACAAACTATAATGCTATGGATTTTAAAACTTTTCTAAAATCTGTGTTTTTGACTGCTGCGTTTTCCTTAGGCCTTTCTTTTTCTAACGAGGCTATCGGGCAATATGTACCAGTACCAGATGCACAGACCATTGTCTTTGATCATTTTAATTCGATCGATATAGACAATCAATCTTCCCCCACGATCGACTGGGACACAACACGATTCAAATACTTCGAGGCACTTAGAGACAGATTGAGCAATGCTCAAAATGTTGAAGAGACTTTGAATGGTTTGGATGCAGACTTGGTCAATGGAAGCCATCTGCCTGCGAACGATGTGGATTTACTCCGTTCCGAAGCAGACGATTTATTAACCCTTTAACCAATGAGGAACAAACTTAATGCTATGAAGATTAATTTTTATTCAATTATTTTAAGCCTGGCGGCTATGTTCTCCTGGATGGGAGCACAGGCACAAGAGGAGGGGGTGTTTCGCCTTTGCGATACATTGCCTGAGCCGATTGCCGATATAGCTGCTATCGAGGCTGATGTTTTTGCTACAGGACAGTTTGTAGGTAGAGCGGATGATGCGGATTTCGCATTGCCGGCTTTGTCGTTTCCTGTGACTATTTTTAATGCAAATGCCGCTTTTACCCCGGGATACTCTACTACTACTCAGTTGTGGGCGAGTACGAACGGTTGGTTAAGTGATGCCAACGGATTTAGTGATTTGGGTGAGGATTGTACTCCTCCTGACTTCTCTAACCCAGGCAACCATGTTTTCGTTCTACACGATGACCTGGATTATGCCAATAACTTCCCGGATGACGGTATTTACTTCAAGGAATATGCTGCTGGTGATGCCAATCATCCTGGTCACCCTTACCTGGGTACAGATGTAAATTGTGCGGTAATTCTATGGAAGGATGGTGAAGAATGGGTTTCTTCAACGGAATTCGATATGGCGCTTATTCTTTACGATGTGGAAGTTGCCCAGGGCTTGGGAGTGCAGGGGAATCCATACCTGGCTTCGGACTGGACGGCTGTCTACGGAGGGCCAAATATGTCAAATACATTTACTGATTACAGAATCGGTCATGAAGGAGAGAATACCGATTGGGAAAACTACGAGTGTTTCTCCTTTAACGGTAACTTCACCCAGGACAATGAGCTTTGTCTTTTTTGGGGTCAGGCTGCTGCTGCTGATGACGGGAACAAACAAGTGGCTTGTGAGGATGAGATCCAGGTAAGTCTAGGTACCGATGGTACTTATGTTTTGGATTGTGCCGCATTGCGTGCAGATACAACTACATTCGATACTTGCTTTGTAACAATCGTAAGCGTGAATGGTGACACCGGAGATGGAGCAGTAGGTACCAATATTATTAACTGTACACACCTGGGCGATGATGTTTACGCCATGGTGACTGTAAGAGATTATATTGATGAAGACGGCAATGGTATTATTGATGATTCTACATCTAACTTTTGCTGGACACGTATCGTAGTTGAGGACAAATTGGCTCCAACATTGGAGTGTCCTGCGCCATTGAGTGTAGACTGTAATGAAGATGCTATTCCAGGTCAGATGCAGATCAGAAGCTTTGAGAGCAGACCGAATGCGCCTCTTGGACCAAATGCGGGTAA
>DATFJT010000179.1:0-12600 GCA_035269065.1 Saprospiraceae bacterium
GTATACCGCAGAAGCCTTTCTTCGGGAGATCAATTGGGACTTTATACATCTTGCAAAAACTACAGGGAAGCCCTCGGGTTTGCCAAAGGCGAAATTGCCGCAGATGCTTTCTTAAAGAATTTGAGTCAATGAGTGCGGGACTGAAATCAATTGAAAAGCTGAAATATTCTGATGAAAACAGCTTTCTTCTCATTGCTGGCCCCTGCGCCATTGAGGGTAGAGACATGGCCTTTCGTATCGGAGAAAAAATTGCGGAAATAACAGACCGGTTGCGCATTCCTTGGATATTTAAGGGTTCTTACCGAAAAGCAAATCGCAGTAAACTGGACTCTTTTCATGGAATAGGGGATGAGAAAGCCCTGAATATACTTCGTGATGTAGGAGAAGAATTTGAAGTTCCTGTAGTTACAGATATTCATGCGGATGAGGAAGCGGCAATGGCGGCAAATTTTGTAGATGTCTTGCAAATTCCGGCCTTTTTGTGTCGACAAACGAGCTTACTTCAAGCAGCGGCAGAAACCGGAAAGTGGGTGAATATAAAGAAGGGACAGTTTATGAGTCCCGAATCGATGAAATTTGCAGTTGATAAAGTAAAATCTTCCGGAAATAGCCGAATTATGCTCACAGAGAGGGGAACATTTTTCGGGTATGGGGACCTGGTGGTGGATTTTAGGTCTTTCAGCGCCATGAATTCCATTGCACCGCTGACGGTTATGGATTGCACACACAGTCTGCAACAACCCAATCAATCTTCTGGCGTAACCGGAGGTAAGCCGGAGCTCATCAGGGTAATGGCTAGAACGGGATTGGCGGCAGGAGCAAAATCACTTTTCATCGAAACACACCACGATCCAAATACTGCGCTTTCAGATGGAAAAAATATGCTTCTATTGGATAAACTGGAACCAATTTTAAAAGAAAGTCTTTCTGTATATCAAATAGTAAATCCATCACCATGAGATATTATATGGCATTTTTTATAATGCTCTTTTTATTGCCTTTGCAGGCTCAGGATGCATCAAAAACTTTAATTAAGTCTTTTCGGGAATTGGACTGTGACAGTTTTGAAGTGGCCATTCCTATAGAGAAGGTGGAAAAAGAATGGAACAATACCCATTGGAGAACAGAAATGGAGATAAGTATCAATGAAAAAATGGGAAATATTCTAAAAACACTTATCTATTCGGGCAGGTACAGTATTGAGATTGTGCAATCGACCGATGGCTGTGTCGTGGAATTTCCCGGGTATAAGGAACTGGAGAAGATCGGTAAATTGTCATTGAATGAAAAAATAGTTTTAACCATTCGTAAGCCGGCTACCACTTACTGATCACCCTGACTTTTTGTTCTATAAGTGCATAAATATTGATTCATGAAGCTATTGAGCTATATTTTTCTATCTCTCTTCCTCATGTCGCTAAGCGTTGACAGTCATGCCCAGTATGACCGTTTTTTTTATGACTGGAGCAGTATAGACCAGGTGGAAACCCTTACAACAAAGGTTCCGGGTGAGGTGGTTTATAAATCTTGGGAGAGCAATAGTTTCTTATTTGAGTACCACATCAGAGTATCAAACGTGCCACGGGCAACCTTCCTCGCTTTGCTCAAAACAGGACGTTATAGTTTGGAAGAGGAACTCAACCAATCCAATCTTCATCTCTCTGTCGACAAAGGAGCTTTCAGGACTTTCATATCTGATGTTGGTCAAGCTCAGGAAGATATAGTCCTGACGATCTATCACCCTGAGGAATACCAACAGAGTGGTGAAAAGCTGATCAAAAATGAGTAAGCATTTAAAAGGTGATTCCAAAGTCAAGGAGCTAGAAATTGCCGTATCACCGGATGAAGTAAAGGATGAGAATGCTATTCGAGAGAAACTCTTAGATAAACTCCGCAAGCTGAATTGGTCTGAACACTTTCATTTTCGTTTGAAGAGGAAATCTCTGGATGCCAGAAGCAAACGTCCTTTATTTCGGATGCGTTACCAGGTCTCCACAAGCGAATTCCCAGAGGGGGCCAGGCATTTGTCGAGGATGCAGATAGTTCACGATCGACCGGAAGTGTTGATCATCGGAGCTGGTCCTGCAGGATATTTTGCAGCTTTACAACTCATTGAAGAAGGACTCCGCCCTATAGTGCTTGACAGAGGTAAGGACGTCCGCGCCAGGCGCAGAGATCTAAAGAAAGTCCAGCAGTTTGGCGAGGTAGATCCTGATTCTAATTACTGTTTTGGTGAAGGAGGCGCAGGCACCTACTCGGATGGTAAATTATATACACGAAGCCATAAAAGAGGTAGAATTCAGAAAATTTTGGAACTTCTGGTTGAGCATGGTGCCAAGAAAGAGATTTTGACTGATGCACATCCTCACATCGGAAGCAATAAATTGCCGGGAATTATTTCAACCATTAGAAAAACTATTGAAGACCATGGCGGGCAGGTTCATTTTAATACGCGCGTCATTGATTTTATCACAAGGGACCAAAAAGTTCATGGAGTGATTTCAGCGAGTGGGGAACACTATACAGCAGCATCAACTATTTTAGCTACGGGACATAGTGCAAGGGATATATTTGATCTTTTGGAGGAAAAAGGCATTGAGTTGGAATTGAAACCCTTTGCCCTGGGTGTTAGAGTAGAGCACCCCCAGGAATTTGTGGATCGCGCTCAATTGCACCACTACCCGCGACATGAGAACATTGGTGCTGCCGATTATAAATTGAGGAGCCAGGTTAAAGACAGAGGGGTTTATAGTTTTTGTATGTGTCCGGGAGGACTGATCGTTCCTGCAGCGACCCAGCCTGGGGAGCTGGTTGTTAATGGAATGTCTCTATCTCGCCGGGACAGTCCGTATGCCAATTCGGGAATAGTGGTAGAAATTACCGAAGAGGATCTGGCACCATACACAAAGAATCGCCCGGCCTTTGCGGGAATTGAATTTCAAAGAGCTGTTGAACAAAAATTATTTGAGTATGGTGACGGCAGCCAAAAAGCGCCGGCTCAGAGAATTATAGATTTTCTAAAGGGAGAAAAAAGTACTGAGCTGCCAGATACCAGCTATATCCCCGGCATTTATTCGGCACCGCTACACGAGCTGCTGCCTGAATTTGTAGTGGAAAGACTTAGAAAAGCTTTCGTGCATTTTGACAAAAAAATGAAAGGTTACTTGCACAAGGATGCCGTGATGGTGGGCACAGAAAGTAGAACAAGTTCTCCAATCCGTATTCCGAGAAGTGAGGATTTTGTTCATATCCGATGGGAAGGTCTTTACCCTTGTGGGGAAGGCGCTGGTTATGCTGGGGGTATCATCTCTGCAGCCCTTGATGGAGCCAATTGTGCCAAGGCAGTGGCTCAAAAATATCGTGAAAATAACCACTGATACCCGAATAATCCTTCCTATATTGCTTTTTTTGACAAGCTATGAAAGATATCATTGACTTATTGGGTAGGGTATTGATCGCTGCCATCTTTTTGTTTGAGGCCTACGACACGGTTGCCCATTGGCAATCGACAAAGCAGACCCTTGATTCTTATGAGATCTATTGGAACCAGGATCTTCTTATCTCGATAGCAGGCTTGATTTTATTTTTTGGAGGACTGCTTTTACTTATAGGATACCGGGTCACCTTTGGTACTATATTATTGCTTTGTTATTGGGTGCCGATTACCTTTATTATTTATAGCTTTTGGAACGATCCCATGGAATATCGTAGGGTAAATGCCATATCTTTTATGAAAAATATGGCCATCACTGGTGGCTTGCTTCACTTAACGCTTAGAGGAAGTGGAAAATACAGTGTCAAACAATTAATATCCGTTTTAAAAATTCGCAGAAAGAAGCTTTAGTCCTCAAAGACCTTTCCACAATTGTGACAGTAATTGGCTCCTCGAGGTATTCCTTCCGCGCTGCAATAAGGGCATACCTGTGTAGAAATATTATCCATTTTTCTTGAACCCTGAATCAATTCTGCCCCAATAATACCGGTGGGCACGGCAATGACAGAATATCCTAGTATCATTATAATCGCGGCAACGGTTTGCCCTATCGGAGAGACGGGAGCTATATCGCCATAACCGACTGTAGTTAAAGTTACAATCGCCCAATATACGCTTCGAGGGATGCTCGTGAATCCAGAATCCTGAGTGCCTTCAATTAAATACATCACGGAACCCAGGAAAACCACCACAATCATAATAAAAATCAAGAATACAATGATCTTCATCCTGCTCCGTACAAGGGCGAGGAATAAATTGTCGCTCTCCCGAATGAAATGTACAAGTTTGAAAATCCTGAAAATTCGCATGAGTCGCAATGCACGAATAGTGAGCAAATAGTGGGTGCCTGCGAAGAAAAAGCTTAAATAAGCAGGTAATATGGAAAGCAGATCAATGATGCCGTAAAAACTGAGCATATAACCTATTGGCCGCTTACTTGATATGATTCTGAGCACATATTCAATGGAAAAGATTATGGTGAATATCCACTCCAGTGCGAGAAGCACGTCCCAGTAGTTCTCGTGGTAGTAAGGAACACTTTCAATCATGACTATGACCACACTGAGTAAAATGAGAATGAGGAGAACTACATCAAATAGTTTTCCTGCCCGCGTATCTGCTTCAAAAATAATTTCATGTGTCTTTCGAAGAAATGGACCTTCTCCAAATTGCATTTTCTGAGCGTTGAGTGAAGCCCCTAATGTACGAAAATGAGAATACTCATACCTTGAAATAACATATGTTAAAATTGATTTATATATTTTTGCATGATTTCTTACCCTATAAAGGACCGTATGAATCCAATTTTTGTGGTAGACGAGAAACCTGCCTCGTATCAATTTTTAAAAGAAGAGTTGCACTCCTGGGGAGAAGACTTCGAGGTGACTCATGTTGGTCCGGAGGAAGTTGGTGACGACAAGAGAGGTCTGGTATTTCTTTCCGCCAGTTGGAATCAATGGGAGAACTTAGCTCTCCGATTGAAAGCCACCAATCATTTTGTAGTGGTGACTTCATACGATTTACGCGATGCCTTAAAGGTAGTAGATATGCAGCTATTCGGTTTTTTGCATCAGCCAATTGATGAGGACCAATTGGCGCGCCTTGGAAAGAGATGGAAAAAACAAAGGCATCAACCCCCAGGTGAAAAGGCAATATCACCTGTAGGTTTTGACTCGAGGATGTTGGAAGATATCGTTTATGGTATCCAATTGACAGATGGAATCGTTTTTCTCAAAATGGACCAAATTGTCAGGTTGCAGGCTGACAATAATTACAGTGTTATCTATACCAAAAACAATCAAAAATACGTGTCAGCAAAGAGTCTCAAGTACTTTGAAAATAATTTTGAGGAAATGAGCTTTGTCCGGGTGCATAAAAGTCACATTGTCAATATTGCTGAAATTAATCAATATAGAAAGGACAAGGGTTTTCTCCTTCTCAAGGACGGAACTCAAGTAGAAGTCTCGAGAAGAAAAAAATCTGTCCTGTTGGATAGAATAAAGCTTATTTGAATCATATTATAAATTAAATTAATATTTATAGTATTATTTTTAATATGACTGAATTGTTTTACATTTGCCGCAGTCAGTGGAGCTCACAAAGAATTGACGTGAGTGAGCGTACAAATTAGCTATGGAAAACTGACTTACGGCCATGTATCATTTTAGATGCGTGGCTTTTTTATTTCTACTATGAAGGATACGGACAGCAAAATCAAGAAAATAAGTGCGCTTTTCTGGGGTAGTCTTTTCAGAAAACCTCATCTGGCTGCTTATTATCTCGACGATTGGTCGGCTGAATTAACTGATAGAAGCTCGGATAAAGAAAAAGGACAATATGAGGAGGCCCGTTTTTGGCATCTTTACGTTCAAGGGAATCCTATTCATATATCCAGTTGGGTCAGTGGGCTCGATAAGATGGCTATGGCTCAACTTCCTATCGAATTAATTGACCTTTATGGTGCTTTGCATACTGCCAAAGAGCCGAATGGGTCAGTTAACCTGGAAGTGAGAGCCAAGACACTTCTTCCTCTGCATTTACTAGAGCATGTTCTGTTAGCGGAAATCTATATGCTCGCCCGAAGACACAAAGCTGCCTGGAAGGTTCTTCAGAATGCTTTACAACGTCATCAAGCAGAATATCAATCGGATAAAAATCAATTCTTACTTGGAGTCATTTATGATTTACTCGCCCGGGAGGCATTGGCTCATGATGATTTTTTCCAGTGTGACAATTGGTTGTCTAAAATGCGAAGTATCATTAAGAGCAAAGATATTTGTGCTTTAGAAAAGAGGTGGCAATGGAGCAGATTGAAGGTGAGTGTGAAAAAAAAGAATTTAGATTCCATCATAAAGATTTGGAATATAGAAGATGCGAAAAACTGGCCAGCCTTTACAGATGAATTTATTGCAGCTTCTTTAGGTACATACTATTTTCAGACCTCAGATAGTGCTCGTCTACAAAAATTGGCGAAGGAATTGGAAAATGAGTTCGAGACCTCTATTGCCCTGCACTACTTGAATTGGTTGAGGCAATCTCTTGAATCAACTACTAAACTTCCCCAAGAGTGGTCATCTGAAAAAATAGCCCTGCTTTTGAGCTTTTTAGAAGAGATTCAAAATGATTTGAATCCCAAAATAAAAGGAGAAATAGCAGAGTGGAGACTCAGGGTTGTTTACGCTCGACTGGAAATGTCGGCAGATGTTGAATTCAAAAATGAAAATGATGAATTTCCAAACCGAAGTTTTTTCTATTATCTGATTTCACTTTATGTCGCTGCTCTTGAGAATTTACGTCAGTTTGAGCATACGGATACTGCAACTGAGGAAGAATTGTTACATAGGATGCGCGTGCTACAGATGCTTCAAATGTGTTTTCACGAAACATTGGTACCTCCAATATACATTTTCGATGTGCTCTGTGAAATGTGTTCCTGGAACCCCAATATAAACCTGGCGGCAATCAAAGGAGAGTGGCGATCCAAAGCACCCGTTCCGGTGGCTTTATTTTTTCAAGTATTTTTAGTCTGTCTTGCAAGTCTTAAAGCAGCCCAGTACTCCACTGACTTGGGTGTTTCCTTTTCATCTGCAGGAAGAAAAATTTCATTGGATTGGCATTTCCGTGCTATTGAGAAAAATGAATCAGAATCCCTGAATCTTGCATTTCATAGCCTTTTGAAAAGTGATTACGATGAGCTGAATGATGCCCTGTATTTTATAGAGCAGCACTTTCCAGGATCCACTCATGAACTTGATCTGCACTATACAGAGGAGGGTCAGGCTGCTTGGCAACTTGACCTCCAAGCCGACCTATAATTTAGTTAAAGCTATCGCGCGTAGATAGCGCTTAATCAAGGCTTTAGGGCATTTAACCTAAAGGAATGATTAAAATAGTACTTATGAAGATATGTAAGTCGCTCTTATTCTTGATATAAAGCTTTAATTAGATGAATTTAGCTTAATTTAATGGCCCTTTTTTAATTTCTTCTAAATGACCGATAAAAAGATGAATTACTCCATTCAATAAGTTTTTTACTCCAATAAAAATCTTGATTGTGTGCCAACTGTGCTTCGGCCTATCTTTGAAGTGTAGTTTTCTCATTGCATTCCGAACTCCTACATTTATTCCCTTTCTTACCCCTAACTTTAAAAATGTAGGAGTTTTTTTTATTCCTCTCGCTAAATACAGACAGCTTTAAATCCTTTCCTCATAGTACCTATACCTTTCTTCAGAGTGCTAAAAAGTTATCACGGTTTTGTTTTAGATAGATCGCTAAAAAAGAAATCGGTGATAGGAAAGACTTTAAATGAATCTACTTTTCGTATACTTTTTCCCGAGTAGTCTGCAGCCAAAGCAAAAAAAAATGCTGTCAGAGTCTGACAGCATTTTTTGAAAATTATTTTTTCGAAAGACTATCCTTTCTGCGGAGAGCTCATCATATTACCCTCTTTAACAGGTAGGGTTTTTGGCTCCTCTTTCTTTAAAACTTCACCCTTGATCGTCAATACTACCGACTCCTCACCGGCATTGGTTGTCAAGCGCACTGTTTTACGAAAGTTACCCAGGCGATTGGTGTCGTAACGCACTTTAATTTCATTGCTTTCTCCCGGAAGGATTGGTTTTCTTGGCCACTCTGGGACTGTGCACCCGCAAGATCCCTTAGCGTTCTTAATAATCAATGGTGCTCCTCCTGTGTTGGCGAAAGTAAAAGTTCTGTAAGGCTCAGATCCTTGCTCGATGGTCCCATAGTCTACTACGGTTTCTTCGAATTGAATCTCCGGCAGGGCATCTGCTTCAACGGTGGTTTCTTCTTGTGCAGTAATCATTGGCAAGAAGAGACCTAGAGCCAAAATGCTAACGATGAATTTTTTCATAACACTTGTTTTTTTGCTTTATACAAAAATAAGTGATGTAGACTGTTATCTCTGTTAATGAGCTGTTAATTTGATTTTTGTTCTCATGTAGCCTATAGCTAAACGGAAAATTTAGTTTTTTTTGATCTAGATCATAAAAACTTTAAAATATTATTTGCTTTGCTAAATAATAGAATTACTGAGCGAAATAATAGTTTGAGCTTGTTCTTTGAGTCAAAAATGTTCATTTTGGCTATCTTTGTGGCTGAAGAAGGGGTTTAGAGGCGAATGGATGAGAGAATTCCATTCTTTTTCTCCTATCGGATTAAGCCAGTCTCTTTTTTATTGAGGCAAATGTCAGAAAACAACTTCCCGATTTGGTTTCTGAGCATTCTATTAACTTTTCAGAGCTGTAACCGCAAAGGTATATGATGCGG
This sequence comes from Saprospiraceae bacterium, assembly GCA_035269065.1. Taxonomy (GTDB): domain Bacteria; phylum Bacteroidota; class Bacteroidia; order Chitinophagales; family Saprospiraceae; genus DATFJT01. The sequence continues at coordinate 8,784 of DATFJT010000179.1, forward strand.
ATAGGATTGATTGGCTTTTTTGCTCTGTGGATAAATTGAAATAACTATGGAAGGCATCGCAAAAAACGCACCAATAGACAAAGTGCAAGGTGAATACCCAAAGGAGGTTTTGACAGACTTTTGGATTTGTTGCGTAAGTAGAGAAGCGAGTTTGTTGTCTCGGAAAGAAGTATTGACAGGCAAGGCGAAATTTGGAATCACAGGTGATGGTAAAGAAGTGCCTCAAGTGGCTATGGCTAGGGCCTGGAAGAAAGGAGATTTTAGAGCGGGTTATTATCGAGACCAAACACTTATGTTTGCTCTAGGACTTAGTTCAGTAGAAGAGTACTTTTCTCAACTCTATGCAGATGCGGAGAATGACCCTTTCAGCCGCGGTAGGCAAATGAATAGCCATTTTGCGACGGCTTTAATAGACAAAACTGGGGAATGGCTCGACCACACCAAGCAATTCAATATTTCAAGTGATATTTCGCCGACAGGAGGGCAGATGGCGCGTTCTTTAGGATTAGCTATGGCTTCTAAGGTATATCGGGAAGATCAGCAAATGGAATCCAGGCGCTTTTCTGATTCAGGGAAAGAAGTTTGTTTCTGCACGATTGGTGATGCGAGTACTTCCGAAGGTATTTTTTGGGAAACAGTCAATGCAGCCTGCGTAACTAAAGTCCCTCTCGCAATATCTGTTTGGGATGATGGCTACGGTATTTCAGTCCCTATTGATTATCAAACCACTAAAAAAAGCATATCCAAGGCGCTCAAGGGTTTCGAAATGAATGATGAGGGAGAGGGCATGCATATTTATAATGTAAAGGCCTGGGATTACGCCGCCCTCGTTGAGTCTTATATTACAGGGATCGAGCGTATGAGAAAAGACCACAAACCTGCCCTGTTTCACATCGAGGAAGTAACCCAGCCACAGGGGCACTCTACGTCGGGATCACATGAACGGTATAAATCCCAGGACCGTCTTCAGTTTGAAAAGGACAAGGATTGCATCGCTGTCATGAAGCAATGGATTGTTGATAACGAGTTGGCAGAAGAGTCCTTGGTTCGGGAAATCGAAGAGCATGCGTTGAAGTATGCCCGCGAAGCCAAGACCACTGCCTATAAAAAATTCAGAAACCGGGTTTCTGCTAAATGGAATGAGCTGAAGGAAATGATTAAGGCACTGGACAAGGAAAACTTACCTCAAGGCATTGAAGAAACCATAGAGGAAGTGAGCCATGCCATCAATCCTGAGTATTCTGAATTGGTGGCTTGGGCGCGAAAGATCGCCTTATATTTAGAGGAAAGCAAGTCTTCCGGTGGGGCTGAAGGTCTAGTAGACTGGGCAAATTCTGAAACCAATAATTCAAAAGAAACCTATGCGGAGTATCTGTATGCCTCTGGCAAAAACTCTGCTATCAATGTACCCATAGTGGCTCCGGAATACGAGGATGGGACACAAAAAATGAGTGGCTACCAGATTCTCAATGAATTTTTCGATGCAACGTTAGAGAAGTATCCTGAGTTTCTTGCTTTTGGTGAAGACCTTGGGAAAATTGGTGATGTCAACCAAGGCTTTGCGGGCCTTCAGGAAAAATATGGGCAAGAGCGGGTATTTGACGCCGGTATCAGGGAATGGTCGATTATTGGCCAGGCCATAGGAATGGCGATGAGAGGATTGCGACCATTGGCAGAAATACAATACCTTGATTACTTGATTTACGCCTTATCTCCGCTTAGTGATGACCTCGCCACATTGCGTTACAGGTCTGCAGGTCAGCAGCAGGCACCTGCCATCATAAGGACTCGTGGGCATAGATTAGAAGGGATTTGGCATGCAGGATCTCCTCTGGGCATGATTTTAAACTCATTGCGTGGAATGCATGTACTCGTGCCAAGGAATATGACGGTAGCCGCAGGTTTTTACAATACATTGCTGCAGGCAAAAGATCCCGCACTAGTTATTGAGAGTTTAAATGGTTATAGACTCAAAGAGCCAAAACCGGCAAATATCGGAGCTTATACAGTCCCCCTAGGTGTGCCAGAGATTTTGCGGGAAGGAACCGATATTACCCTGGTAACCTACGGTTCTATGGTACGCATCGCTGAAAAAGCCGCCAAGGAGTTAGATGAACTCTATGGAATTGCAGTAGAGTTGGTGGATGTGCAATCATTGTTGCCTTTTGATTTGGAACATCGCATTCTCGAATCAATAAAGAAAACGAATAGGCTCCTTATAGTAGATGAAGATGTTCCCGGTGGTGCATCTGCATATATTTTGGAGCGCCTATTGAGCGATCAGGGGGCATTCTACTTCATGGATGCAGCGCCTTCTATTTTGAGCTCGGCAAGTCATCGACCTCCCTACGGATCTGATGGAGATTATTTTGCAAAGCCATCTGCAGAAGATATCGTATCACGTGCATTGAAGCTTTTTAAGGAGTGAGATGACACAGGAATATGGTGTATTTAAATTTTAATTATATTTCGACTCTTTTAAACTAAGAAAATTGCTTTGCCTGGACATTTAGTTATCATACCAACCTATAATGAGCGTGAGAATATCACTGATATCATAGATGCTGTGCAGGGTCTAAAAAGTGGCTTTCACGTGCTCATTGTAGATGATGGCTCGCCTGACGGCACCGCAGATCTGGTTAGAGAATCGATGGTTAAATATCCTGGATTCATTCACTTAGAAGAACGGAGTGGCAAATTGGGCCTAGGTACTGCCTATGTGCATGGCTTTAATTATGCCCTGAAAAAAAACTATGATTTCGTTTATGAAATGGATGCCGACTTTTCTCATAACCCGAAGGATTTACTCAGAATGGCAGAAGAGTTGGAGCAAGATGGGGCAGACCTCGTAATTGGATCTCGCTATGTCAAGGATGGTAAACTGGAGAATTGGCCTTTAGATCGGATATTTCTTTCCTACGGGGCCTCTATATATGTCCGCCTGGTCACAGGTTTGCCCGTAAAGGATCCTACCGCCGGGTTTATTGGCTACAAAGCCCGTGTGTTGAGGTCGATTGATCTAAGTAAAATTGAGTCGATTGGCTATGCCTTCCAAATCGAAATGAAATACGCTGCCTGGAAGAAGGATTTTCGACTAAAGGAAATTCCGATAACTTTTAAAGATCGAGAAAAAGGTGAGTCAAAGATGAGTAGTGCCATCATTCGTGAGGCAGCAAAGGGAGTTCTTAAAATAAAAAGTAAGCACCGTCCTGGTGTTTCAAAGGCTTAAAGCCTATTTCAATCTATTTAATCAATGTTGTGTAATTAATTGATAGTCAGCAATTAAAGGCTGCTTGTCTTGTATTCGCTTTTAGGTGGACTACTATTTGTTGTTGGGAAGTATTAACTCGTTTTAGGGTGTTCAGGTGGCAAAAAATGGTAAAAAATGGCGCTTTTGTATACATTTGTGTCATAGCTATGACTGAAGACATTTGAAACTAGTAGGAGAATATAGAGCCAAAGTAGATGCCAAAGGCAGATTTCGTTTGCCGGTAGGTATTTCGGAGCAATTGGGTTCCGAAGCTCCTTACTCCTTTGTCATGAATCGAGGGTTGGCCAAATGTCTTACACTTTATCCTGAAAATGTTTGGGATGAAGAAACAGAAAAAATGGATCAAAAGCTTGATGAACTGGATCCGGATGATGCAGATTTTAGAAGAGCATTCTATGGAGGAGCAAGGCCTTTGGAAACAGATGGCAGTTTGCGACTTAATGTTCCTGATTTTCTCATTGAATACGCGGACATTCAAAAAGAGGTTGTTCTGGTTTGTATGAGGAAGAAGATTGAAGTCTGGTCTAAAGAGGTTTACGAGGAGGA
>DATFJT010000180.1:0-7961 GCA_035269065.1 Saprospiraceae bacterium
AATTACGCCAAGAAGAAAAATCTCAATACCGAGAAAATGCAAGAAATGGGCCTGTTCAACAAGAACATGGGTGACATGTATCGCGAACGTGTCGTATTCCCCATTTTCAACCTCTCGGGTAAAGTCCTCGGGTTTGGGGCACGAATTCTCAAAGAAGAAAAAAGAGCCCCGAAATACCTCAATTCGCCCGAGACAGAAATTTACCACAAAAGCGACTCCCTGTATGGTATTTTCCAAGCCAAAAAAGAAATTTCAGCTCAGGACCTATGCTACTTGGTAGAGGGTTACACTGATGTGCTTACCATGCACCAGGCCGGATTAAAAAACTGTGTCTCCAGTTCCGGAACAGCATTAACCGAAGGACAGGTGCGTTTAATGCGCAGGTTCAGCAAAAATCTCTGCCTCATTTTTGATGGAGACACCGCAGGAATCAAAGCGGCCAAGCGAGGATTGCCCATTGCTCTCAGCCAGGACATGAACATTCGTGTAGCCACTTTGCCCGAGGGCAAAGATCCGGATACCATGGTCCGAGAAATGGGTAAGGGGGAATTTTCAAAATTCCTCGAAAATGAAGCTAAAGACCTGGTCCTTCAATTGCTATCCTGGAATTACCTGGATAAGACTGATCCAGCTGAAAAATCCGCCGGGCTTAAAGAAGTTCTCGTCAATCTTTCTCAAATCATTGATACCCTCAAAAGGGCCTTCTACATTACAGAGGTTGCTAAGTTGACCGGTATGTCAGAAGAAATTCTGCATAAGGAAGTCAATAAGATCATTTTCAACAGAATTAATGAAAACAAAAGGAAAAAGCGAGGTTCAGATAGTGCCGGCAAAGATGCACAACAAAAGGCCGGATCAACAATTGAAAACAAAGACCTCAAAGACAGCTTTTCGGAACGGCAGGACCACCTTGGCAAGTCATTGCTCCAGGTACTGGTTAAGTACGGTGATCGTGAAATCGAATGGCAGGAAAAGAAGACCTATGTCAGTTATATTCTGATGGAATCAATAGAAGAATTATTGCCGCTCATTGAGGATGAAAATATGGTGCGATTTCTTCAATTGGCCAAGAAGCGTCATGAACATTCTGAACCTGTGGGACTCCAGTTTTTCACCCGCCAGAATGACGAAAAAATAGTACAGATGGCCGTGGATTTAAGTGAAGATCCCTACAGCCTGAGTAAAAACTGGGAAGAAAAGTACGACTACCCCCTTCAGTCACAGCCCATGCCTGAACACAACATCGCCCCTGTCATCAAACAAATTCTTCTCCGGTTTAAATTAAGAGCGCTGAAAAAGCTTTCTGCCCAAAACAAAACAAGGATACAAAGTGCCCAAAAGGACAGTGAATTGATGAAGTGCCTGAAAATTCAGAAACACATCGATGAACAAAAGAAAACAGTAGCAGAAGCACTCAATAGTGTAGTGCTATGAATGACAATGAATGGTACAAACTATTTTTCTTATTGGGCGGCCTATTCTTTGCAGCAGGACTACTATTTTACGTTTTTAGAAACAGTGGATTCCCACTGGGTAAATGGCCTGGAGATTTCATTTTTGAACATAAAAATGTTAAAATCTACTTCCCCCTTGTGACGAGTATTCTCATCAGCATCATACTCAGTTTAATTCTTTACTTGCTCAGAAAATAGTTTTAGGCGCATGTAAATAGCGAAAACCAGTCCACATAAAGTTCTCTGTAATGGTGCCCCAGATACTTTCATCTGAGACGAAAATGTTATAATATAGAATAGGAATCTCCATTCCTTCAAAAAAGCACTATGAAAACATTGAAAAAAATTCTGTTAGGCGTATTGATCATGGCCTTGCTTCTTATCACTGCAGCCGTTGCGCTTCCCTTCATTTTTAAGGATAAGATCATTGACTATGCCGTCGATCGGGCCAATGAAGAACTTACAGCTGAAATTCAATATTCCGGAGTGGATTTATCCGTTTTACGCTCATTTCCAAGAGTCAGCCTCGGTTTAAAAGACTTCAAACTCATAAGCAAGGACAGTTCCGCAAAGTTTGATACCATTTCAAGAATTGATGACCTCTACTTCTCTATCAATATCAGTGATTTGTGGAAGGACCCTGAACAAATAGAAATTAAGGGATTTGAACTGTCAGGTGGATTACTGAACCTCTATGTAGATGAACAAGGAAAGGCCAATTACCTCATTTACCAAGACCCCTCAATTGATAGTTCGGACCAGCAGGCATCCGGAGAGGAACTCAAAAATATTTCCCTGGACAACTACATTATTTCCGGTGTGGACATCCGCTATATCGATGTCGGCCAGGAGTTTAGTTTTGAAGTCAATAATCTTATCCACAGTGGTACTGGACAATTTGATGCAGTCAAATACGAATTTGATACGGAGACAAGTTGGGAAGACCTTCAATTCACTTATGCCAATACACCTTATATCTCTGGGCTAAATGGGGAAAGTCGCTTAAAACTGCTCGCCAATACGGAGACACGGCGTTATGAACTTTTGGATAATTTCCTCCGGCTAAACGAACTGAATATTGAAAGTAAAGGATTCATTGTGCTAAATGAATATCCAGATATAGAACTGCAATTTGCAAGTACTGAAACTAATTTCGGCCAGGTGCTGTCCTTGATTCCGGCCATCTACAGTAATCAATTCAAAAACCTGGACACACGGGGAGAATTTACCCTTCAAGGTTCCGTCAATGGACAAATAGGCCCAGATCAACGCGTTCCCGCTTTTGATTTAATAGCAGACATAAAAGACGGTTATTTCAAATACTCAGGGCTTTCAGAGTCAGTAAGCGATGTTAGTGCACATATGGAAGTCCGGCAGAATGGGCAATTACTGGACCAGACAAAAGTTGATATCACTGACCTGAAGCTTTCTCTTGGAGGTGACAGGAGCTCAGGAGAGCTTTTTCTCAGTCAATTACTGAGTAATCCTGCATTTCGAGGGCAGCTCAAAGGAAACTTCAAACCCTCCAAAATCAGCCAAATGATCTATTTGGAAGACCTGGTGGTAGATGGGGAGCGCTTCAGCTATGACCTGGCTTTCAACGGCAATCAAAACAGTATTCTAAGAGAAGCTTATCAGGACATTGAGTTCTCCGGAGAAGCATCCATCTTAAACAGCTCGGTAGCATACGCCAATTATCCCTCTGTTAAGATTCGGCGGCTTGAAGCTAAGCTCAACCCCACTGAAATTCAACTTCAAAATCTGGATATCACCGGAGGTAAAAGTGATTTCAAAGGAAATTTAACTATCCTGAATCCCCTTGCTTATTTTGATGAGAATGCAAAGCCTTTATTGTCTGGTACATTGCAATCAGAACAATTATTTGCAGATGAATGGATACCGGAAGCTACTGATGATGAAAGCAAATCCTATAAGGAGGATCTTATCTCTACTCCAGATGCCAATGGTCTTGTGCCGGTTGATCTAAATCTGAACTACAAGGTGGGAAATATTGAAGCCATGGGTTACAAATTATCGGAAGTAGATAGTCGGGCCAGTTTTGCAAATGATCAATTAACCATTAAAAATCTAAAGGGACTCTATGATGGTGCCCCTTTCAATATGACCGGTCAATTCAGCCAGGTCATGAATTATGTCCTTAATGATGGTACACTAATGGGTTCAGTAAGAGGTGATCTAGGCACGCTCGACCTTACTCCATTTTTGGAATCTAATGAAGTAGAAACAGAACAAGAAAAAGCCCAGGCAGAGACTTATGATGTATCTCTGCCCGAGAAAATAAACCTATCCATGGATCTCAATGCGGACAAATTGATTCTGTCCAGCAACGAGCTGCTCAATGCCACCATGCAAGCCCAGCTCTCTGACCGCAAAATTATTATTAGTGAGGCCCGGGGCAACAGTTTTGGCGGATCACTTGGCCTGCGAGGCATTTTTGAAACCCCCGAAGGCGAGAAACCGCGGATGGATTTTCAATACGACATGTCTGGAATCTTATACAAGCAAATTTTTGACGCCCTGGAGAGCTTTCAACAACTCGCACCACTGGCAGAATACATCAACGGCAAATTCAACCTTGACCTGGAATTTTCCGGCCTTATGAACGAAGATCTTAGCATCGATCTCAATAGTATACAAGCCAACGGTTTTGTCAATACAGTGAATGCCTATATTGAAAATTTTCCTGCCATAAACACATTGTCCAATAAATTTGACCTGGGAGGATTGGAGGACGGCTACCAGTTAAAAAATACGAAAAATTGGTTGCAAATCCGCGATGGGAAAGTATATGTGGAGGAGTTTGAGCGAAAATTGGGTGGCCTGAATTATCGAATCAAAGGCACCCACAGTATTGATCAAAACATCAATTACCAGGTGCAAACAAGCATTCCCAAAGCACGGTTGAAAGGCACCGGCATAGACAAGGGAATGGATCTCCTTGTGAATCAAGCCAATAAATTAGGACTCAATCTGGATCAAGCGGAATATATCGATGTCCAATTCAATCTCAGCGGTCGTTTTTCCGAGCCAAAACTGGATTTCAAAGTGCTGGGTGTCAGCAGTGGCAAAGGTAGTGGCAATGCAAAACTGCAAGATCAAGCTAAAGAACAAGTGAAAGAAGAACTCGAAAAGGAGAAACAAAAAGCAATCGATCGACTGAAAGAAGAGAAGCAAAGAAAGGAAGAGGAATTGCAGAATAAGATTGATGAGGAAAAGCGCAGATTGGAGGAAGAAAAGAAAAAAAGAGAGGAAGAATTGCGTAAAAAACTGGAAGAGGAGAAAAAGCGCAAAGAAGAAGAATTGAGAAAAAAGGCGGAGGAGGAAAAAGAAAAACTAAAGAAAAAACTCAAAGATCTCAATCCATTCAAGGATGGAGGATGACTTAAAAAGAATTGATTATCTCCTTATTTTTCAACAAAAGTGCCGGAATCTTCCAAATGCCCTGGCAATTTGCTAAGATTGTAGGTCAAACAAGTCATATGGAGGAGCAACTCATGGCCCTGTCACCATTGGATGGCAGATACAAATCCAAAACTGAAGTACTACGCAACTACTTTTCGGAATACGCGCTGATAAAATATCGCTTGCGCGTAGAATGGGCCTATTTAAGAGCGCTGCAAGCATGTCTTGACACAGGATCCATCCAGGAAATACCGGGAGACTACCTGCAAAATGAAGAAAAGGAATGTGCTCAATTGCCCCTAAAGGACGCCATAGAAATCAAAAACACAGAAAAAACCACCAATCACGATGTCAAAGCAGTCGAATACTTCATCAAGAACAAATTGAAGAAGCAAGGCTTTGAGAAGGCCATTGAATGGGTGCATTTCGGTCTTACCTCACAGGACATTAACAATACTGCTGTACCACTTTCGATTAAAGAAGCGATAAAGGAGCAATATCTTCCGGCAATACAAGGGCTGATGAGAAAGCTCTACTCCCTTTGTGAGGAATGGAAAACAATACCCATGCTCGCGCGTACGCATGGGCAACCGGCGAGCCCGACCACGCTTGGAAAAGAATTCTATGTGTTTTACGACCGATTGCGATTCCAGGTGGATACCTTGAAAGCTTATCGATTTACTTGCAAATTTGGTGGTGCTACGGGCAACTTCAATGCACACCATGTGGTCTATCCAGATACAGACTGGATGAAATTTGGAGATACTTTTTGTGCAGATTACCTGGGACTTGATCGTCAACACGTCAGCACTCAGATTGACCGATACGACGACCTGGCCGAGTTGTTCCAGGTGATGAGTCGGATCAATACCATACTGATTGATTTTTGTCGCGATGTCTGGGCCTATGTAGCCATCGAGTATTTTAAACAGAAAACCGTAGAAGGAGAAATAGGCAGTAGTGCCATGCCTCACAAAGTGAACCCAATTGATTTTGAGAATGCAGAGGGCAACCTGGGCCTGGCCAACAGCAGTTTGCACTTTCTATCCGAAAAATTACCGGTCTCACGTTGGCAACGTGACCTCACAGACAGCACAGTTTTGAGAAATATAGGAGTTCCTTTCGGTCATTGTATGATAGCGCTGAAATCCATCAGTAAAGGAATGTCAAAATTAGAACTCAACAGAAAGCAGCTAGCAAAAGACCTGGATGATCACCCCATGGTATTGGCAGAAGCCATTCAGAATGTGCTGCGTTCCATAGATTACCCCAAACCCTATGAAGCCTTAAAGGCATTGACCAGGGGCAGAAGCGATGTAAGTCTTACAGACATTCGAAATTTTATAGCTGAATTGGAAATCGATCAAGAGATTAAAGATCGCTTACTTAAACTGGAGCCTGCTGATTATACGGGACTATTACCAAATATGAAGGCCTGATAAGCGCGTTGTCATTTTGCTTTCTCGAGGGTGAAACCAAAAGTACTCCCCTCCCCTTCTCTAGATCGGACGTTGATGGTTTGCTTATGGTTTTCTATGATATGCTTTACAATGGCCAATCCTAAACCAGTACCCCCGCTATCGCGAGAGCGGCTTTTGTCTACTCTGTAAAAGCGATTGAATATCCGCTCCAACTCGGTTTCTTCCATGCCAATTCCATCATCAGAAACCTCCACAAGAATTTTTGTATCCAGATCATAGAAAGAAACTTTAGTCGTACCACCAGCTCTTCCATACTTCAGAGAATTAGACACCAAATTATTGAGCACCTGACGTATATTTTCACGATCGGCAAAAACCGCATAATTCGTACTTGTATTCTTTTTGAATTGGAGCTTAATATCTCGATCTACCGCTTTGAAAGCGTAATCGTCGAAAACTTCTTCCACAAGATCCTTGATATAAAACTTTTGCATGTCCAAGATAAAATTCCCGCTTTCCATTCGGGAAATAGCATCCAAATCCTCAACAATAGATATCAACCTATCGACATTTCGCGAGGCCCTTTCAAGGTATTCAATATTAATCTCCGGGTCATGAATGCCTCCTTCCAAAAGAGTGAGCAAAAAGCCCTGAATGTTAAAGATGGGGGTTTTCAATTCATGAGATACATCACCGATGAAGTTTCGTCGATAGGTCTCCATCTGCCTCAAGGTTTCAATCTCCTGGATCTTTTTGTCCATCCAGCTGCCCACTTCGTCTTCAACTTGAGAAATAATGTCTCGTCCCGATGTAAGAAAGCTCTCTTTTTTCTCACCACGCCCCACTTTGAAGTCATGTATCTGCTTGTAAATTACCTTGATCTTTCTATAGATGAAATAATTAATGGTAATCAGAATGATCATATAGGACAGCGCGAAGAAACCGGCTATACATAAAAGAATGGTCCAAGAGGAAGTTTCGAAGAGACCAGCTATATTTCCAATAATAAATAACACTAGTAAAACAAGCGAAAGCACACCGGCTAGGAAGATGGCCACTCTGGAAGGTGAGGGATTTTTATACATTAAAAATTAAATTTATAACCAATACCCTTGATGGTTTTAATATGGTCTTTTCCTATTTTTTCTCTGAGTTTCCTGATGTGCACGTCAATTGTTCTGTAACCTACAATAATGTCCCTATCCCAAACTTTATTAAATATCTCCTCCCTGGTAAAAACCTTACCAGGCTTACTGGCCAGTAGCTGTAGCAACTGGAACTCTTTTTTGACAAGTTCAATGGGTTCACCATTTTTCTTAACCTCAATTTTAGAAGGATCAATTCTGAATTCGCCCACTTCAAGAATACTCTCCTCATCCTCAACCGTCCGATTGAGTCGTTTCAATAAGGCTTGAACACGGAATTTAAGTACGTTAATCCGAACGGGTTTGGAGATATAGTCATCTGCTCCTGCCTGAAAGGCTGCAATCTGACTGTAATCCTCGTTCCTTGCCGTCAAAAATAAAATCAAAGAATTTTTAAGTTTCTCGTCATCCCGAATAATTCGACACAACTCCACCCCGTCAATTTCCGGCATCATGATGTCGAGGATAATCAACTGCGGCAGGTGTTTTTGAGCGAGATCATAAGCTTCGTCACCCCG
>DATFJT010000181.1:0-3377 GCA_035269065.1 Saprospiraceae bacterium
CTGAATGTAAAGAATCAGCCAGGGGAAACCAGGCTACGTTTTGAGGTATCCGGTGGGGGCAAGCGCATGGAAGAGTCTCACGATATCATGATCAATTTTCCCAATGCCTATGAAAGCCAAATCGATCGCAAGCGCCTAGAAAACGGCGAATCTGTAGAATGGACCTTATCAGCTCCGGGATATCCAGGAGTTGCCAACTACAGCCTGCAGGTCTCCGGTCTGAAATTACCCCAGTTTTCTGAGTATGCGGATAAGCTGATTCGCTTTCCCTATGGATGCCTGGAACAAACGGTGTCCCGCGCCATGGGTCAGTTATACCTGGATGAAGTCCTGGATTTATCCTCAGATGAAGCGCAGAAAAGGGAGGAGTATGTGCAGGCAGCTTTGACAAAACTGAGTGCCTACCGCGGTAGCGATGGCCGCTTTTATCTCTGGGCAGGCGCTAACTATTACAACGCCTGGTCAGATATTTATGCCGGCTACTTTTTACTCGAGGCAAGGGACAGGCGTTTCCATATTCCCGAAGGAATCCTCGACCATTGGCAACAGATCCAAACGGATTTGGCCAACAAGTGGAATGTACAGGGTGCAAGCAACCAATTGATGCAAATCAGCGAGGAACAGATTCAGGCATTTAGACTTTATCTCCTGGCCAGGTCAGGAGCACCTGCATTAGGTGCCATGAACCGTTTGTCCCAATCAGCCGCCCAGAACTACCTGACTGAAATACTTTTGGCAGGGGCCTATCAGTTAGCGGCTTATGGCAATATGGCCGAAAAATGGCTCAATAAAGCATTTGTGAGTTATTCTGCTCAAAATGCTTATTCTGGCTATAACTCATATACCTATGGGGGCAGAGATAGAAATGAATGTCTCATGATTGATGTGGTGTCACTTTTTCCCGATCAACGTGGACGTCTCGAAGAGCTCTATGAAGGCATGGTGGACCGCTTGAATGACAGATCATGGGCGAGCACGCAGACGATGGCCTTCGCTTTTTTAGCTGCAAACCGCTACTTAAAAGGTATTCCGGCCAATATCGATGGAACTATGAATTTTCGATACACGGAGGGAGGAAATTCCCGTAATTACCAGGTCGACTATTTCAAAACCCAATATTTCAGCTTTGGCAGTGAAGCTGATGGCAAAAAGCTGCTACTGGAAAACCTGGGCGATGCCCCGATACATGTCCAACAACTCACCCGCTTTGTCCCTGATGAATTGAAAAAAAATGCAAAATCCTCAAAACTGTCGATCAGCGCCAGCATAGGCGGACAGGTGTTAGATGATTCAAAGCTTGTTCGGGTTACAAGCGGTGAAGAGGTCTTGATTTACGTGCGCATTAGCAATGAGTCCCTGAGGGATTTCAAGGACCTGGCACTCAACCTAAAAATGCCAGCAGGTTTAGAGTTGCTCAACCCCCGGGTATTTAAAACCGTGACAATGAAGCCAAGCAGCCCATCTATTCATCAGGACTACCGGGATGACCGGGTTTATACTTTTTTCAATCTCAGAAAAAGTAAGGCCAAGGAGTATTATTTCGTTGCCAAAGCGGCCTTTTCCGGTGACTTCACGCTGCCATCTATACGATGTGAGCATATGTACAATGGAGATGTCTATGCAGAAACGGCCTCTGGTAGATTGATCGTAGAATGAAAAAACCAATGACAAGCTGGAAATCATTTGCACTAGGTCTTTTGGCTTGGATGTCAGCAGTTGTCGTGGTAGAACTACCGTTAGAGGGGCGACCATTTTCTCCTGTGCTTTACACCAATGAAGGCGAGCTGATAGCTGCCACCGTGGCCGCTGATGAACAATGGCGCTTTCCAAGATCTCAGGATTTACCTGAATTTCTAAAGGAAGCTATTATGCACTACGAAGACGAATATTTCCTTTGGCATCCCGGGATCAATCCGGCCTCTCTTTGGAAGGCCTGGAGGACAAACAGGGAAGCAGGAAAGATTGTGCGTGGCGGAAGCACACTGACTATGCAGGTGGCTCGAATGGCCCGACACAGGAGTAAACGGGGCTATGTTCAAAAAATGCTTGAAATGCTGGCTGCTTTCAAATTGGAGTTGCTGTATAGTAAAGATGAGATTTTGGCACAGTGGTGTCGCCTGGCCCCTTTTGGCGGCAATGTTGAAGGCATTGAGACAGCAGCCTGGCGCTTTTTCGGCCGCCCACTCCATCAACTCAGCAGAGCAGAAATGGCTACCCTGGCTGTTTTGCCCAACTCGCCGGCACTGATTCACCCTGGGAAAAATCGCATTGCCCTGCTTCATAAACGCAACGCATTGTTGGCTAAAATGGCTGATCAGGGATTTATAAAAGAGGATCATTTAGCCTTGCTCCAGGCAGAGCCCTTGCCACAAAAACCTTATGATTTACCGCAAGAAGCCTTGCACTTACTTGTGCATCTAAAGAAAAAATATCCTGGCCGTTACCTTTTCAAATCTAATTTAAGTGCATCTATCCAAAAAAGAACCAATCTTGCTATCACAGATGCTTTGGCCAAATTGGAAAGAAGGGGTATTCGCAGTGCCGCGGCGCTGGTGATAGACATTGAAAGGAATGAATTGATGGCTTACTGTGGAAATACACCGGATGCAGACGGTTCGATGCGTTATGTGGATCTGGTTCATGCTCCGAGGTCATATGGAAGCCTGTTGAAACCAATGCTTTATGCTTATGCCATCGATAGGGGTGCTCTACTGCCTAAAGAATTGATTTCTGATGTTCCTACCCGCATTCAGGGTTTTGAACCGGACAATTTTGATGAAAAATTTCGGGGAGCGGTACCTTTTGATGAAATGCTCATTCAATCTTTGAATGTTCCCGCAGTGCGCGCATTGCACTATCTGGGTTATCGGGCATTTTATGATTTTCTTCAAGCGATGCAACCGGCACATCTTGATCGAGGGGCGGATCACTATGGGTTGTCCATTATTCTTGGCGGTGCAGAGAGTGATTTATGGAGTATGGCTAGAATGTACAAAGGTCTTGCGCGATCTTACCTGGGCTATCCTCGTCCTTTTTCTCATCCGCTTATACTGCAGAATGAAAAAGCTCAGAAAATGAAAATGCAATTGGGAGCATTGGCTGTAGATCATACAGTAAGTGCCATGACCAATCTTGAAAAACCCAGAGAAGAGCAAGGATGGCAGCAATTGCGCCCGGTCCACGATGTGGCATGGAAAACCGGCACCAGTTATGGTCACCGGGACGCCTGGGCCATTGGATTCAATAAAAAATTCCTAGTTGCTGTCTGGGCAGGCAATGAAGATGGGGAGGGTAGAGAAGGACTGACCGGAATAAATGTGGCCGCGCCCATATTCTTTAATCTGATGGAGCAAATGAGTGAGAAAGGACAAGGCCTG
>DATFJT010000182.1:0-2015 GCA_035269065.1 Saprospiraceae bacterium
GTAATTCCAGCCTTAAATCCCCTCCTTGTGCCTAAGGGATCCCGTTGAGAGAAAAGTAAGGATTTTTATACGTTTTAATTCAAAGTTTTTAACTCGTTCATACATTAATAAAGCAGTTCATTTTGAATTGTATATAAACGGTTTTATTCTTTCGTAATCGATTCAATTTTGCTTAAAACATTTGAAGTCTATCAAAAAGATTACAAAGCTATACCCATTGGATTGTATTTTCGCTGAGTCTAATGAAGATCAGCATGGGTTACGACTGTTTTGCAAAGTACATCATCTGCGCTCATCTTTTCCCCACGAAGTGAAACTCAGCGAAATCATCCGCGCTACTCCGCGAGAATCATTCAGGAGTTGGTTTAACCATTGCAAGCAATCTCTGTTTATCTTTGAAAAAATGAAGAATGAATTTATTTCAAACGTTTTTTGGATAACTATGCACCCGATTCGTAATATCTTTTGAAGTAACGTTATTTTATGCTCCACTGTACTTTATGCGATAGCAGCAACACTTATCAGGTTTTGAAAGACAGACCGTTCATCTATTACGCGTGTCGAAACTGCGGACTTCATTTTGTTGAGCCGGGACTGCGTCTCGATCCCGAAACTGAAAAATCGAGGTACGACCAGCACGAAAACAGCCCGGATGATCCGGACTACCGTGATTTTTTGAATCAGCTATTCAAACCGCTCAGTAAGCGGCTCCATTCCGGGCAGTCCGGGCTCGATTTTGGCTCCGGACCGGGACCCACACTTAGCGTAATGTTTAAAGAGGCCGGACACTCCATGAATATCTATGATCCTTTTTATGCCAATAATCCATCTGTTTTTGATGAAAAATATGATTTTATTACCACTACCGAGACGGCAGAGCATCTTTTTAATCCCCGGGAAGAGTTTGAGAAGCTTTGGAATGTTTTAAAACCGGGCGGCTACCTTGGAATAATGACCATGCTGCTGCAACAACCGGAAACATTTAAAACATGGCACTATCGC
Source organism: Saprospiraceae bacterium (assembly GCA_035269065.1). Classification (GTDB taxonomy): domain Bacteria; phylum Bacteroidota; class Bacteroidia; order Chitinophagales; family Saprospiraceae; genus DATFJT01. The sequence continues at coordinate 1,003 of DATFJT010000182.1, forward strand.
AAAGATGATACGCACGTAACTTTTTACCAAAAGAAGAGTTTTGAGTGGCTGGCTGATTATTTAGGTGCCGACCTTGAGTTTTTCGGGGACAGGGTTATCTTACTGTCAAAACCTATTTTCAGAAGAAGTATATCTTTTTAACAATTATCAAATTCATATCATCAACTATATGAAAAGAATAATTTTTTTATCTGCCCTGGTATTTGCTTTGGCCCATCAATATGTATATAGCCAGTCACTTAGCTCACAAGCAGTAACTAAAATTGACAATCTGCAGTACATAGAAAACAAACTGAATAGCTACGGGAAGGCACCCGTAATTGTCAGATTATCAATAGAGATGAAAAATGAAACCCACCTTAAAGCCATTGAAAAGACGAATCAGAGAACAAAACTCAGAAATTTACAGGACGAAGTAATTACTCAACTCGATGAAAACACTTTCACAGCTTTAAAAGTCTTTAGCCTTTCCCCGATAATAAGTCTCCATGCCAATAGCGAGGCCATAAATCGCCTTTCAAACTTACCGGCTGTTGAAGCCATCTATCCCGATAGGTTGTCCAAACCCAATCTTGACATATCCACTGTTCAAATTGGAGCTGATAATGTTTGGAGCAGTGGAATAGAAGGTGCAGGTAAAACTGTAGTGGTTCTGGATACGGGAATAGACTTGAACCATGTTTTTTTTAGCGGAAAAGTTGTTGCAGAAGCTTGTTCTTCCACAGAAGCTCCTGAAAACAGTTCTGAATCACTGTGCCCCGGTAAAGCTTCATTCAGTACAGATCCCGGTTCCGGAGCTGCCTGCGACCCATCAACCGTAAATCCATATTGTGATCACGGTAGTCATGTTGCCGGTATTGCCGTTGGTAACGATTCAGTGAAACCCCTTTACGGAGTAGCTAGAGGGGCGAGTGTCATTCCAATTCAGGTTTTCAGTAAATTTGATGATGAGACCTTTTGCGGAACTAATAATAACCCTTGTGTGGCCTCCTATTCTACCGATCAAATTACCG
>DATFJT010000183.1:0-2593 GCA_035269065.1 Saprospiraceae bacterium
AAGCGACCCATTCTTCCAATCTTGTTTTTTGTTATGCTCCTGGGAGCTTCAGGCTATGCGGCCTGGTGGACATGGGAACAGCCGACAAATACTGAAATCAGAGGGCAAATGGCCTCTGCTGAAGTCGAAAAAAAGACCAAATTTTTCAATACGAATATGGGTGATCAAGCTTCCAATGTCCTTAAAGAAAGGGAAGTGTTTTCTGAAATAAAACCGCAAAAATCAGAAAAAAGTAAAAGCAAAGCACAAACTTCTAAAGTCACGGGTTCCGGTGAAGAAAGGGTCGACGGTCTACAACGTAAAATTCCGATCTACGAAGTGCTGCCATCAAAGACCCCCATTTTATTGTCAGAGCGTACTGATAAGATCAAAGCAGTTTTTTCTGAAGCGAATTTGAATCATCTTGATGTATCAAGGGAGGATTTAATTGCCGAGCTTCCTATGACATCTCTTGGAGATAATGAAACAAATCTGCCGGCACTTGCATTTAGCGCCCCGCAGATGTCTCGAGTCGTAAAGGGATACCGCATAAATTATATTGAGTTAAAAGCCGGTGCAGGCAGTAGTTCATTGGCCATTCAAAGTAATATACTCCCGGAAATGGATGGCGTAGAGTGGAAAAATCAGCACATGCAGTCCTATAGTGCACTAGTAGGAAGACAATTGAGTTCTGCTGTAGAATTTTCTACTGGGATTCAACTGACAAGGTGGAACCAAAGAATGCATTATTCCTCTGTCAGGGAACAGGAGCTTCAGCAATTCAACCAGTTGGTGGCCACCATTTTATTGATTGATGGTACCGAGAACGAACAGTACGGCACATTGAGGCAGCAGCAAACTGTGAAATCTACTTACGAAACCATGCAGGAATTGCGCGCATTTGAATTACCCTTGAATCTGCATGTAGAGTTATTTGAGATAGGGAGGTGGCGACTAATTACCCTGCTTACAGGAATTCTTTCCCTGAGACAGGAACTTCACGGCTTTTTCTACCCGACTACTGCCTGGTCTGATGCAGAACCTGATCTGATGAAGCAGGAATTAATCAGCTCTAAGAGCTTTTTGCAAATGGCCGCAGGCCTTGGTGTTGCTTATAAACTCAATACCCATTATTCCATCATTTGTTATCCCCAGTGGCGTAGTGGACATCTGAGTCTCGAAATTGATGAAATCATTGACTTTACTCAAGAAGGTGGAGCCATGGCACTTGAGCTCGGTCTGAGAAGAAATTTCTAAAAAAAACGCCTTTCCAAGGCCATAGAAACGCGTCATTCTTCTTCCTTCTATGGAATTCACCTCGTCAATTTATTGACATACTGTGCTTGGTAGAGAAGCCTCCCTTGCTTGTAGATGATGCCAAATATTCTTATCATTATAATCATGAATCATTCCAAGAAATAACTTAAAAATATAGTTTCGTATGAGATCACTTTTACTAGCTTTAGTAGTATTATCTACTGTTTTATCGCTCACTGCTCAAGATATTGTTACACGAAGTGGACAGAGAAAGTCTATCGTGCTTGAAGAATTTACGGGTTTAAACTGTACTTTCTGTCCGGATGGACACAGAAGGGCCAAATTGATACAGGATGCGTATCCTGGACGAGTCGTACTTCTGAACGTTCACGCAGGTGGTTTTGCTGTACCCAATGGCAATCAGCCGGATTATCGAACTGCAGATGGAATCCAATTGGACAATTACGTTGGTGTTTCAGGGTATCCTTCCGGTACAGTTAACCGTCGCACCTTCGATGGAGACTTAGATTACAGTCGCGGGGATTGGGCTACCTACTCCGAAATAGTGGTGGAAGAAACCAGCCCGGTCAATGTGGGTGCCAGGACGGAATACGATGAGGCTACTCGAACGGTTACGGTGTACACGGAGGTCTATTACACCCAAAATGCTCCTGTACCTACGAATCGTCTCATCATTGCTTTACTGCAAGACAATATTGAAGGACCTCAAGTCGGTGCCCAAAGAAATCCTGATGATGTACTTCCAAACGGCTTATACAATCATACCAACATGCTTCGAGATTTCATGTACGGCGCTTTTGGGAAAGAAATTCCTCAAACCTCCTCAGGTACACTTTTTACAGATACACTTGTGTATCAACTGCCTCCTGATGTGCGCAATATTCCTGTTGTCCCGGACGACTGTCATGTCGCGATATATGTCGCTAATGACGAAGAAGATATTCAGACAGGAATTGACATCGGATTAAACGATGAGAATGACGGCAACAATTCTCCCATAACCATTGCGGTGGATGATGTGACGGAGTTGGCTAAGAATTCTAGCACGACTGGTGAGGCCAGATTCAATACCACTTTCTATCCTTTCATCACAGGAGATTCAGACTATGATGTAAAAATAGATAAAACAGATTCACCGGATGATTGGACCGTAGAGTATACATTGAACGGAACCTTGTACACAGAGGATCAGACTTTAAGCCTCACTGATGGAAATGATCAAAATTTCGAGTTAATAGTAAGTCCTACCAGCCCGGGTGTGGGAAGATATAAGGTGACCATGACGCCTTTGGCTTTTCCAGACACAGAGGTCAGCTTTGAAGTAGCGGTCATTCAT
>DATFJT010000184.1:0-3905 GCA_035269065.1 Saprospiraceae bacterium
GCCATTATGGGAAGCTGTGTCGCAGGAGGCGCTTACCTGCCCATCATGTCGGATGAGGCACTTATAGTAGAAAAAACAGGTTCCATTTTCCTGGCCGGGCCCTACCTTGTCAAAGCAGCCATAGGTGAAGAAGTCGAAAAAGAAACACTCGGAGGAGCTACCACCCAATCAGAAATCAGCGGTATTACAGATTATAAAATGCCCGATGACATGACCTGCCTCAAGACCATACGAGACCTTATGGATCATTTGGGGCCTCAAAAATCCTTTGGTTTTGATCGCAAGGACCCTCAGCCACCAGCGAAAGACGCCGAAGATATTTACCGCATTCTGCCTGAAGAGCGCAACAAGCCTTACAAGATGAAAGACATCCTTGAGCGTTTGGTAGATGACTCCAAATTGACCTATTACAAAAACGGCTACGGGAAAACCATTCTTTGCGCTTATGCCCGAATTGACGGTTGGTCAGTTGGTATTGTAGCCAACAATCGCGAATTGGTCAAAAACAAAAAAGGCGAAATGCAATTCGGAGGAGTCATTTACAGCGATAGCGCTGACAAAGCGGCCCGGTTTATTATGAACTGTAACCAGAAAAAAATTCCCCTTGTCTTTCTACACGATGTCACGGGTTTCATGGTGGGATCCAGAAGCGAGCACGGCGGCATTATCAAAGACGGCGCCAAAATGGTCAATGCGGTCTCAAACAGCACCGTCCCCAAATTCAGTGTTGTTGTCGGCAATTCTTATGGCGCAGGGAACTATGCCATGTGCGGAAAGGCCTATGATCCCAGGCTCATTGTGGCATGGCCCACGGCAAAAATAGCCGTCATGGGAGGAGAGCAGGCTGCAAAAGTGCTGCATCAAATTCAGACCAGCTCACTCAAGGCCAAGGGAGAAGAAATAGACCAAAAGAAGGAAAAGGAACTTTTTGAAAAAACAAAAAACAGCTACGACAGTCAAACCACGCCCTACTATGCAGCCTCTCGTTTATGGGTAGATGCTATCATTGATCCGCTGGATACCCGGAAATGGATTTCTGAAGGCATCACTGCAGCCAACCACGCAGATGTAGATGATTTTAACGTAGGCGTTTTTCAAGTTTAATTTACATGGAATTTGTAGCCACCACATTCAAAAATTTAGAGCCATTGCTCGAAGAGGAGCTCCAGCAACTCGGCATATTCGTCGCTCGGTCCCAAAGTCGGGCGGTTGTCTGTAAGGGTGAGAAAAAAGACCTGTACAAAGCCTTGCACTCCAGTTTTTTATCGCTGCGCATTTTGGTGCCCGTTGAAAAATTTAAGATCCAAAATGGGGAGGAGCTATACAAAAGAGCCAAAAAAATCAACTGGGAACAATACCTCAACGCAAGAGACAGTTTCGCCATTCATGCAAGCGTTCACAGCCAGCTATTCAATCACTCCAAGTACCCGGTCTATCGCCTCAAAGATGCCATTTGTGACTATTTTGTAGATAGTACAGGCGTTCGCCCTGATATAGATCAGGAAGATCCCGACTTATTGATCAACCTGAGGGTGAGCGAGAGATTCGTGACCATATCCCTGGATGCATCAGGTGAGCCACTTTTCAAAAGGGGCTACAAAGAAAAAGGAGCCATGGCACCTATGAATGAGGTTTTAGCGGCCGCACTCATCAAGGCATCAGGATGGGAGAAAGGTCCTTTGTTGGATCCTATGTGTGGGTCCGGGACTTTACTTTCTGAAGCTTTTTTGCTGCACAACCATTATCCTGCACAGTATTTTCGGGACGATATGGCTGTATTTAAATGGAATTCCATGGCACCTGACTTATCCTTTGACCAGGCTTTATGGGAGGAAGTTCAATTAGAACAACAACCTGAGGGTGAAGCTTCCGGAGATTTTTTCGGAAGCGACGAACAACCAAGAGCCATTGATGCTTCTGAAGCCAATGTAGAAAAATTTAATGCCGAAGATCACTTCCATTTTGCCTTGAAAGATTTTTTTACGTCCTCCGCACCTACACCTCGAGGAACACTCATTATGAATCCCCCTTATGACGAGCGCATGCCCCTTGACGAGGCCGCTACTTTTTACCGCGCCATTGGTAACCATTGTAAAGAGGCTTACAAGGGATGGACCATCTGGATTTTTACGGCCAACTACGACGCCCTGAGGAAAATAGGTATGAAACCTTCTAAAAAATGGATATTCTTCAACGGCCCGCTGGAGTGTCGCTTCCATAAGTATGAGGTTTTTGCCTAATCACTAAGGAAATCGAGGCCACTGTCGTCACCCCACCAATATTTGTGCTGCTTCTTTCTTATACTAAGAAAAAACAATTTATGGGCAAGCCCGATTTTTCCGAGCTTAAAGCAATTTTTGTCAACTGCACATTGAAAAAATCCGATCGAATGAGCCATACACGTGGACTCATTAACCTCTCCAAACAAATTATGGATCGCGAGGGAGCACAAACAGAAGTCATTCGAATGGTGGATCACGAAATAGCGCCCGGTGTTTATCCGGACATGACAGAATATGGTCAGGAGGTAGATAAATGGCCGGAATTATTTGAACAGCTTATAGCTGCTGATATCCTGATCATCGGATCTCCCATTTGGTTGGGAGAGCCCACCTCCGAAGCACGTAAACTAGTCGAAAGACTGTACGCTATGAGTGGTCAATACAATGACAAGGGGCAGTATCGGTACTACGGAAAGGTTGGCGGATGTATTCTCACCGGCAACGAGGACGGAGCCAAACATTGTGCCATGAGCCTGTTATACTCACTTCAGCATATCGGTTACAGCATTCCTCCCCAGGCAGATTGTGGGTGGTTGGGAGAAATTGGCCCCGGACCCAGTTATCTCGATGAATCCTCCGGAGGACCAGAAAATGAATTTACCAACCGCAACACCACTTTTATGACTTACAACCTCATGCAATTGGCTTTGATGCTCAAGCAATCCGGCGGCTATCCATCTTACGGCAATTCGGCTGAAGCGTGGAATGATGGAGAGCATTGGGGTTTCAGACAGGTACCTTAAAGTCCGCTTTCACAGCTTCATTATTTTTTCAGCCATGGCACGATCATTGCTCAATCGCGGGACTTTGTTCTGGCCACCCAATTTGCCCTGGGACTCCATGTACCTTCGAAAGACGCCCTGTTGCAAACTGGTGACCTTCAGAGGTCTCAATATCTTTCCCTCAATCAGGTCTTTATAATAGATGTTTTGCTCACACATCTCTCTGTCGAGATCATTGGAAAAAGCCGTTAAATCTTCTGGCTTTTCGGAGAATTCAACCAGCCATTCATGATAGGGCAATTTCCCTTCCTGGGGGCTGACTTGCGGTGCTACGGTAAATTCTACCACATCTACTCCATACTTTTGAGTGGCTTGTATCATGGCACGCTCCACCTCTTTAGCAATGACATGTTCTCCAAAAGCTGAAATGAAATGCTTGACCCTGCCTGAAACAATTATTCGATAGGGACTGAGGCTGGTAAAGGACACAGTATCCCCTATGTTATAAGCCCAAAGGCCTGCATTAGAGCTAATGACAAGCACGTAATCCACCCCCATTTCTACTTCATGCAATCCAAGTCTTTGTGGATCTTCGGATGAGAATTCACTTAAGGGGATAAATTCATAATACATGCCCAAATCGGTATTCAGGAGCAAGCCTTCTGACGGGAAAGCGTCCTGGAAGGCAATAAATCCTTCGGATGCCGGGTATAATTCTACGCTGTCGATTCGGTCTCCTACCAGTCTTTCAAGTGTTTGACGATAGGGTTCAAAATTCACTCCTCCGTACACAAAGACGGAATAATTGGGAAAGACATCCAAGACATGCTCTTTACCCGTATAATCAAGTAATGTCTCATAGTACATCTGCACCCATGGCGGTATTCCACTGATGAGGCGC
>DATFJT010000185.1:0-7599 GCA_035269065.1 Saprospiraceae bacterium
TACTATGGTTCAGATGCCCACGGTTTTTTCAGGGATATCGACATAGATGACCAGGGGTTTGTTTATGGCATACTGAATGCCGTGCGTCGCAGTGCTCCGGGCATCAAACCCGATGCTTTCGATACCAGACATAACGGGGGACAATTCGATATGGCGGCAGTCAAGTTTACGCCTACACTAGATTCCGTTATTTGGGCAACTATGCTGGGAGGATCCGGTAAAGACAGAGGAGGACCATCCATCCGGGTCGGAACAGATTACTCCGTATTTGTAGCAGGGGGTACAGAATCCATGGATTTCCCGGTCACTCCCGGATCAGTGCAGACACAATTCGGCGGAGGCAGAACGGATATGTTTGTGGCAAGAATTAAACCTGATGGAACAGACCTCATCTACTGTACCTATTTCGGTGGCAATGATTTTGATGTAACGGAAACCCATGGATTGTGGGTAGACGACCACAACCAGGCGCATGTCGCCTGTGGAACCAAATCAACCGATATCCAGACAACACCGGGAGCCATCAAAGCGACGAAACCAGGGGATGATCTGGATGCATTGCTTTTTAAATTGTCTTCTGATGGTGCTGAACTCATGGCCTCTAGTTATTACGGTGGCAGTGGTGACGACTATGCAGAAGGATTGTTTACCAGTGCAGACGGCGACCTGTACTTTGGAGGCACCATGGGCAGCAATGATTTACCGGTGACCAACGGGGCTTTTCAAAACACCTATGCGGGAGGAGAAGATGCCTTTATTGCCAGGGTAGATTCCAATTTCACTCAATTGAAATACAGCAGTTATTTTGGAGGGTCTGAAATGGATGCTGTTCGCGCTTTTGCTGAAGGTCCGGGAGGTTCCATTGTATTCGGTGGTCAAACGCAGTCGAACGACATGCCTACCACTCCAGGTGCCTTCCAGGAACAGCGGATGGTCAATAATGATCGGGCAGATTGTTTTGTTGCTGTTTTAACCCCTGACCAAATGAGTGCTGCGACAGATCTTGAAATCAGATTTCATAAGGCACCATGGCCCAATCCTACAGATCAATATTTGAATTTTGATGCAAGTAGTCAAAAAGGACAATTACAAATACACCTTCCCACAGGTGGCATAATGTACCGAGGAAAGATAGGGCATTCAAAGAAGACCATCGACCTGTCCAACTACCCTCAAGGCATTTATTTCTACAACATTCACTATGAGAATGGTCAACAGATTACAGGAAAATTCATGCGGCAATAAAGAAAACTAAAATTTATCTACAAGCACCTTGTACGTCGGATCCTCAATGATGTTCACATCGATCACCTTTTCGGCATTTTCAAGCAAGCGCTGACAGTCTCTACTCAAATGCTTGAGATGCACCTTTTTGCCCTGCTTGAGGTATCGCTCGGTGATTTTGTTCAGTGCTTCAATAGCTGACATGTCTACTACACGGCTTTCTGCAAAATCAATGACCACCTCATCCGGGTCATTTTTGACATCGAATTTCTCATTAAAAACACCGATAGAGCCAAAGAAGAGGGGACCATAAATCTCATAGTGTTTAACCCCATCGTCGTCGATGTGCTTTCTTGCCCGTATCCGCTTCGCATTGTCCCAGGCAAAGACAAGTGCAGCTATGATGACCCCGATAAGTACGGCAAGTGCCAGGTTGTGCAGGAAAACAGTCACCAGCGTGACCATGACCATTACAAAAACATCAGACCTGGGCATCTTATTGAAGGTGCGTAAACTCGCCCACTCAAAAGTACCAACCGCTACCATAATCATCAGTCCGGTCAACGCCGCCATGGGCATTTGCTCAATGAGACCTGAGCCAAACATGATAAAAACCAAAAGCATCAAGGCAGCGACAATAGCTGACAGCCGAGCACGTGCTCCCGATGAAATATTGATCAGGCTCTGTCCCAACATCGCACAACCACCCATTCCGGATAAAAAGCCGGAACAGACATTGGCAATACCCTGGGCAACGGCCTCTTTATTACCGCGGCCCCTGGTCTCCGTAATTTCATCTATGATGTTCAGGGTTAATAAGCTCTCAATCAATCCCACACCTGCCATAATCACGGCGTAGGGAAATATGAGCTTTAGCGTTTCAAAATTGATAGGAATCGACGGGATATGAAATGGAGGGAAGCCCCCCTTGATGGAGGCAATGTCACCTACGGTTCGTGTTTCAAGTCCCAGGAAGTAGACCAGGCCGAAAACAAACAGGATGGATACCAATGAGGCGGGTACTTTTTTGGTAAGTTTTGGAAGGCCCCAGATGATCAACATGGTGAGCAGTACCAAACCAAGGATGATATACAACGCAGTCCCTGTCAGCCAATTCCCCTGGGCATCTTTAAACTGATCCAACTGTGCCATGAAAATGATGATGGCCAAACCATTGACAAAACCAAAAATGACCGGATGTGGGACCAGTCGCATGAATTTACCCAATCGAAAAAATCCTGCCAGTATCTGAATCAAACCCGCCAGTACCACTGTTGCCAGCACATATTCCACACCGTGCGACATCGCCAGGGAAGCAATGACCACGGCGACAGCGCCTGTAGCACCGCTGATCATGCCCGGACGACCACCAAGTATCGCCGTCACAATACCCATCACAAAAGCCGCATACAAGCCCGTCAAAGGTGCTAACCCGGCAATCATGGCGAATGCCACGGCTTCCGGAATGAGTGCCATGGCTACTGTCAGGCCTGAAAAGACCTCAATCTTGTAGTCTACCTTTTGCCGGAAATCAAACAAATTCAAATACTTCTTCATGGCCTTATTGCTTTAAGAACGGGCATCGCTCAATCAAAAGAAACGGCAAAAGTAATTTTATTTGGAAACAACCCTATTTAAATGGCATGAAAAGAATTTTATGCCGAAATGAGAAAGTGACTATTGGCGTGGACAGATCAACAAAGAGCAAATCTTAAAATTTAGGCAGATATACGGCTGGTATAGCACTAAAATCAATATATTCAAGCTTTACAGGCACACGAGGAAACACACCATTTCCCTAAACAAAGAAAGCGATCCACCGATTAAGGCGACCGCTTTAAATGTTTTCACAACGGAATAATCCTTATTGTGAATTGCTTTCGGATAATGATTTGGCTTGAATTACAAAAATGCCATTGGAAAGCTTGCCAGCGTATGGCACTTTTAAGGAGAAATAAAAAATCCCTATCCGGAAGTCTATAGTACAATCAAATTCCCATTGAATGAAAACATCACATGCGCTTCAGTTCATCAACTCCTGGAATCGAATAAATTTATTACCAAAGCCTATTCTGTAGGTGGTATCATCAATAGTCAGACTAGAGTCATTGCCCAGGCCTTCCAGTATCGTGTTCAACTCTGATGTAGCCTGGGGTATAGATACAAATTCCAATAAAGACTTGTCTTCATTTCTCCTGGCAAAATATAGGTCTTGAAAAATGGGCAGTGAGACCGACCATTGTTTGAGCTTCCCTTCTATAAGCGACTGCCCTAAGGCATTCTTCACAATTTGATATACCGTCCTTTTAAATGCTTGATTCATATGATGTTCAATTTAGACGGTGTGGGTGGAATAAAGAATCTAACCTGTCCATTTTGGATTGGCTTCCCTTAATCAATCAAACGTCGTATAGAATAGCATTAGTTCCAACAATTGTTATTTAGACACCTGCCCTTTTCCTTTAAAAGATATTCGCCTCGGCAAATTATAGTTCATGAGGAGGAATTAGAAGCGGTCAACCTTTACTTATTCTTTCTAGACAAATACATTTTACTTGTGCTATTCATACGATGAGCTGGTCTCTTTTTTTGCCAATAAGCAGATGTTCTTATCGCCCTCCAATCTCATGTTTACACCTAAAGCTTTTTTAAGAATGGGCGGGTTTCCATGGGAGACGAAGAATAAACCCTGGACAAAATGCACCCCACTGGTGTGAAGCGGGCAAGAACTCATTTAGAAATCATGGGGGATCATTTCAAAAAATGATGCCGGCTAGACTTCCACCCGTACCTCCTCAGCATTACAGCATCTGTATTAACCGGGCTGGAACGATTCCATCATTGGAATGTTAGTATAGGAAACAAGTAAAATGCTTTTTTTTATATTCCTTATGTTTATCACGCAACAAACCATGATTGATTTTGGCATAAAAAAGGATGGCTTAGACTGGCGCACCGTCAACGATAGTGTAATGGGTGGGGTGTCAAATGGAAGCCATCAATTGAGCAAAGATGCACTTGAATTCTCAGGTAAAATATCTTTCGATAACAATGGGGGATTCAGCTCAGTCCGCGGACCTTACGGTGATTTTGATTTTTCATCTTACGATAAAGTAAGTATTCGTTACCGCCTGGAAGGATTAGACATGGCATTGACCCTGGAGAGGGAACGCCCCTATTACAAACCAAAATACAGGGTCACTTTGCCCAAAACAGGCGGGGCGTGGACCACGGCAGAATGGTCTCTCGACGAATTCAAGGAATATGTTGTCGGCCGTGCTACCGGTCGTAAGATCAGTAAAGAGCAACTGGCCTCCATTATCAGAATGGGATTCATTAATTCGGAAAAAGCAGAGAAAGATTTTTCCATGAGCATAGATTACATCTCCTTCCAGTAAATCCTTCTTTATCTCGATTTGACTCTTTTCGCCAAAAAAATGAGTACATTTCTAGGGCCGAAGCGTTTTAAGGGAAAGAAAGGCCTTATGAAACACATTTTAATCTACTTGTTTGTTATGACTACCTGCTGTAGTCTTCATGCACAAGCATCCCAACATACACCTACCTGGACCGACGGAATTTCATGTATCATCTACTCCCATTGCAGCGGATGTCACAATGACAAGGGCATCGCTCCTTTTCCACTCATGACTTACGAGGATGCATTTGCCAATCGGTTTTCCATTGCTGCCAGTGTGCAATCAGGGAGTATGCCTCCCTTTCCGGCCAGTCAGAAAAAAGTAAAATATGCGCATGACAATACACTGACTGATCATGAGATCGACGAAATTGTGGACTGGGTGAATAATTTTGCCCCCTTTGGTGATTTGTCCCAGGAAATGGATACCCCTGTATTTGACAGTGAATTTGAAATGAACAACCCCGGTCAGGTCCTAAAAATGCCGACATACACGGTCAATACAGACAAGGATCTCTATCGCGTCTTCGTCCTCCCTGTAAATAATACAGAAACCAAATACATTGAGAGCATTGAAATATATCCCGGGAACAGGGATATCGTCCACCACGCGCTGGTTTTTAAAGATACTTCTGATGTTGCTTTGCAGTTGGATGCCCAGGATCCAGGACCGGGTTACACCCTGTTTGGGGGAACAGGCAGTCCGCACGCAGATTTATTTGCAGGATACGTACCCGGGCAGGGTATGACCACCTATCCGGAGGGTTTCGGAGCACAGCTGGATCCCAATTCCAAAATCTTGATACAAATTCACTATCCCGGTTACACCTACAACGAAGTAGACAGTACTCAGGTCAGATTAAAATTTTCAGATCAGCCCCTGAGAAATGTATTTACAATACCTGCTCTGAATCACGGCAACTCACTTACCAATGGTCCGCTTTTCATCCCTGCGGGAGAAAAAAGAACTTTCTTTAGCCAGTTTAGAGCGCCCCTCAATTTTACGGTTACAAGCGTGCTGCCCCATATGCATTTAATAGGCAGTAGCATCAAAGCATTTGGTGTTACCCCTACTGGAGATACCATTCACCTTGTAGATGTTCCGGAATGGGACTTTCATTGGCAGAAATTCTACCAGTTTGAGCAACCAGTAGTCATTCCTGCCGGCACTATGATATACGGTGAAGCCAGCTATGACAATACATCTGACAATCCGGAAAACCCAAGTAATCCTCCTGTAGACGTCTCAAGGGGAGAAGGAACCAATGATGAAATGATGTTGGTTTATTTCAACGTGACACCTTCTTTGCCCGGTGATCAAGACATTATTGTAGATACGGCCGCCCACTGGGCGCATTATATGGATTGTGATGAAAAGTTGACTGCGGTAACGGATGCACGCTACAATAATTTAAAACTTTTTCCCAATCCAGTCCGTCAGCAGTTGTTTTATGATTTCTCCCAGGTGGAAGGCACATTCTCACTTGAATTGCTCACCTCTGAGGGAACAGTGGTAGACCGTCACCAAGCTATAGGACTAAAAGGCCGTATTGATGTAGGACACCTGTCGCCAGGCGTTTATTTCGCAAAAGTGCAAGACAAAGCTGGACAGATCGCCTACAAAAAGTTGGTGATCGTCAAATAAAAGGATTCTAAATTATTGTCCCAATTTGCCCAATGCTATTCGCAGTGCAGTATGACTGAGGTTAAACTCTGCCTCTGGTTTAGCTTCTTTGATTTCCCAAAGTGCCTTTTCAATAGTGCCAGAAACATCTTCAAAAATCGAAGCGTCCGTGAGTTCCAGTTGATTGTCCATCAGGTGAGCAAAGACCCTGGCCATACCACAATTGGCAATAAAGTCCGGTATAATCGCCGTTCTGGAATCTGCCTCCATAGCTGTGGGGCCAAAAAATACCTTGTCATCTGTGAAGGGAACATTCGCCCCACAGGAAACCACCTCAAGACCATTTTCTATCAGCTTATTGATTTGGTCCGGTGATACAATTTTGCTGGCTGCACCAGGGATAAAAATATCCACCTCTTCTTCCCAAACTCTTTTGTTGCACTCTGCATATGGCAGCATATTATCTGCGGTCAGCTTATTGTTTTTCTTCTCTGCAAAAAGCTTTTCGACCTCTGCCAGGGGCAAGCCTTCAGGCGAAATCATTCCACCAGCCAAATCGATGATCCCGGTAATCTGCGCCCCCCATTTTGAGAGGTAAAGCGCAGCAGCACTCGCCACATTACCCCACCCCTGTACCAATACACGCTTGGACTCTACGGATTGATTTTTAAATATTTTGTAGTAGTGCTGTACAGCAATAGCCACACCGTAACCCGTGATCATATCAGCAACAGCGTATTTATGATCATTATCCGGAAGGTAAGTCTGATCTTCAACTATTTTGGTGACACCCTGTCTGAGTTGCCCAAGCAACTTGATTTTTCTGGCGGGATCAGCATTTAGATGACCATTAACAATGCCTTCCTGGGGATGCCATAGTCCGTATTTCTCGGTAATAGGAATAACATCTTTCAATTCATCCACATTGAGATCACCACCGGTTCCATAGTAATTCTTGAGCAAGGGGGTTACCGTTTTGAACCAGCGATCCAACACTTCATCTCTTCTGGGATCATTCGGATCAAAATCAATACCCGACTTCGCCCCTCCAATACCCGGGCCTGAAACAGTAAATTTTATTTCCATCACCTTGGCGAGGGAGATGACCTCATCCTTGGTGAGTCCCTTTCTCATCCGAGTGCCACCACCGGCTGCTCCTCCTTTAAGAGAATTGATGACGACCCATCCCCTGGCTTCAGATTCACGGTCATTCCATTCAAAGACAACCTCTGGTTCGTGTGCCTTGTAATTATTCAATAAGGTGTTAATCGCATCCATATCTTCTGATTGTGAGGCCAAATTTACGACGGTAGAGCCATGATTTATAGCTTTA
>DATFJT010000186.1:0-4907 GCA_035269065.1 Saprospiraceae bacterium
GGGAAAATACAATTATTGAAAAGGGTGCCATCATTGCCAGCAATTGCAAAATAGGGCGTGACTGTCACATTCATGCCGGTGCCTACATTGGCAAAGATACTGTTATAGGAGACCGTTGCAACATTCAGCCCGGAGCCATTATTGGATCGGATGCTTTTTATTTCAAAAAAGATGGTCGAGGCTATACCCATTGGAGGTCCACCGGACGAGCCGTTCTTGCCGATGATGTATATATCGGTAGTGGAAGCACCATCAACAGAGGGGTGACTGGCGACACTTATATTGGTGAAGGGACCAAGATCGACTGTCTTGTACAGTTGGGACATGGAGTAGTGCTTGGAAAGCATTGCCTTTTGGCGGCACAAGTAGGTATCGGTGGCGAAACAGTAGTTGGAGACCGGGTAGTCATGTATGGGCAGGTAGGAGTGGCTCAAACCTTGAAAATTGGCGACGATATCGTGATCTTAGCCAAGAGCGGGGTGTCCAAAAATTTAGCTTCCGGTCAGACGTATTTCGGAACCCCCGCCGCAGAGGTCATGCAGAAATACCGTGAACTGGCGGCTCTTAGGAGTCTTCCTGACAAGCTGTAAATAGCTTTATTGCTCATAATTGGACATCCAAAAGGCGGAACTCCCGTTTCCTTGAGAATTCCAATATCAGAAAGCGATCGGTATCCAACTGTTTGGCATGTTGAAAAGCTACATTGGGCCACCGTAAATTTTCCAGCAAAAAATGCGACCGACTAAGGGTGCCATCTACTTCAAGATCATATTTGCTCATCGTATTCTTGGACTTGATCTCATCGTTGGTGAGAATACTGAGTTGTTGTTTTCCCTTCAGTAGAAAAAAAGAAGAATACCGGGCATCGTCGTCCTGGCTGTATTGTTTTTTGTAAATCACTTCAAACCATTCTTTATCCCCTTTTTTGTTCAAAGAATGAATCATGACATTCTCAAAATAAAATTCCATAAACGGTTTCAATGAAATGCCGGTCATGGATAAATTCTGCCCCTGTGTTCTTTTGTATACGTATTCCCCGAAAAGGATTATGCCCCCATCGGACCGGCAAATCAGGCTTTTGGCTTCTAAATAAGAGACGTATCGTCGCTTTTCCCGCCGTTTTCTCTTGCCTGTCATTTCAAACACCTCTTCCTCGGTAAATGACTCAAAATGAGAGGTCCAGGAGTAGTCCTTCTGGTCTACCCGTATTGTGAAAATCCCCCTGGCAGCCACATCTGACCTTTCCCCGTAATAGCCGGCAATGATCAGTTGGTCGTTGAGCTCATCCATTTCCATGATCCAGGAAGTAATAAGCTTATCTGTGAAATGAATATTGATTTTGTGGCTGTTACCTTTATCCAGGGCGTAAATTTCCCATTCGACATGGTTTTCGTTGAAACCCTCATCGTTTTTCATAAAAGATATGAATACCTCTCCATCCCGGCTAATCTGTGCATCGAGTTCGAATTCCTTGTTTTTAAATTTTTGCAAGGGAATGAAAAAGGAGTCTACGAGGCTGCGACTGGATTTTTTGAAATTTAATACTTTCAGGTGGGTCTTGTTAGATATTTTGAAGAGGGTAAACAAATCCCTCTGAGGCAGGGAAAAGCAGTGGTAGGGATCAAAGGAAAAATTGAAGGCTTCCTCAAACAAATCGATGGTATCTGTTGGGTGGAGCTGCAAGTCGTATCTGATACAGTGAAGTTTTGCCAGGGAGCCCTTCTTTGAAAAGTAATAGAAATGGATCGAGTCATTGATCAGAAAAGCCTTCACGGGTATCTTGCGGGAGCCAAAATTCATTTTTTGCTCGGCAACCAATTGCATACTGGAATCAAATACCATCAATTTGGCTTTTTTGTAAGCACCCAGTGAAATAACAGAGGTATCCCTATGGCTACCCAGGATTTCCAACTCTTCCATTTCGTCGAGTGCCTGGTAGGAGGACATCTGTGCTTTCACCTCCTGACCATGTACAGAGTGCATCAGCCCGAAGGCCATGAAGAGACATAGAATTTTTAGTTGCGTCATGAGAAAAGACAAATTGTTGAGCCAATCCGACAAGTAAAAAATACTGTTTTTTTCGTATTCTTTCAACGCGCATTCCTTTTGAGAAGTTTGTGGAAACTCTTGCTTCTGATTATCTTGTATCTTTCACTTCTCAAAAAACGGTTAATCAATGACTGGTGTGATCAAATGGACTTTTCTTTTCTTTTCAATTCTCATGTACTCCCTGGCACAGGGTCAAAACAGGTTTAGCTATGTGGAAGACCTCAGTTTTTCTGATCCCACGGATTTTTTCGGATATCAATTTGTCCCTGCTCAAAAAGAAATCCCGCGTTCTTCCAAGTTTGATCTAAGCACCGGGGATTACAGCTTTGGCATTACAGCCAACAACATTTATGTTAAATATGGCCCGGATAAAATTCTCTTCAATACACAAAGTATTCAGCCTACCGAATACGGTTACATTTTTTCTTTGTTAAACGCAAGTAATATTGCTCAAAAAGGGCAGCTCAAAATCATTTTGGACCAGGCAGGGCAAGCGAGAGCCCTGGTCTTAAAAAAAGAGGAACTGGCTGAAGAAGAGATCTATCATTTGCCCTTGTTGGATGATTTTATCAAACGCAGAGACAGGGAATATTACACAGATGTGATCGATTTGGTTGTTGAGAATGAAGATTCTTTGTGGAACCAGGAGGCATACCCCTACTTCATGGATGACTTTAATGCCCCATTGCGTACAGTATTACAGATTAAAGATACCATAAGCTTTAGTTTCTTTGAAGACATTGTAATTGAGGAAAAGAAAAAGAATAGAAAGGATAGTGTTCCGGTGGTAGATCTGGAAACCTTCGATTATAAAGCTGTATCCCAGGACAGCCTGGAAAAATTGAGTGACTATATTTCTGTCGACCACAAGAAGTTCGTGGCGTATCACTATGCTGAGCAACAGGAAAATGGGGATTATCTCATGAAAGAACGCCGGCACATTATTGAAAAAATCAAGGAAAAGGAGGACGATATGGCCAAAGGTCTGCAGGAGCGTTACATGTGGGAGGTCGACCTAAAGAAAGGCGGACCGATGTATTTGTTCTTTACGGAATACCGGAGCCTGAGCAGTATTGAATACGATGGGCGCGTGTATAAAATGCGTTACATTCCCTAAAAGGCCTGCGCCTGCTATTGTCTGATAAAATCATTTGGATTGGGTAGAAAGAGAAAAGTATTTGAGGAGGTGGAGATTATTGATATGGCTGAGAAAGGCTATGCAGTAGGTCGGACGCCGGAGGGGCAGATCTTGATGGTATCCGGGGCAGTACCCGGTGATGTGGTGGACGTGGAATGCCGCAAAAAGAAGAAATCCGTTTGGTGGGGACAGCCCAGGCATTTTCGTGAGAAAAGTCCACACAGGCAGGAGCCTTTTTGTGATCATTTTGAGAATTGTGGGGGATGCCAATGGCAACATTTTTCTTATGAAGCGCAATTGACTTACAAGGAGAAAAAGGTACGGGACAATTTGCAGCGCATCGGAGACCTGAAAGACTTTGAGTTTTTGCCCATCCTTGGAGCAGAACAAACGAGGCATTACAGAAACAAGATGGAGTACTCATTCTCAGCCAAGCGGTGGATCACGCAGGAGGAAATTGACGAGGGCGGAGACATAGAGAATGAGGGTGGCCTGGGCTTTTATCGTTCAGGTAGTTTTGAGAAAGTGACCGACCTTGATCATTGTCATTTACAGCCGGAGCCGGGAAATGAAATTCGAAATTTTGTGAAGAAAAAGGCCCTGGAGCTGGGATTGTCCTTTTACGACAACAGGGAGCACGTCGGGTTCCTCAGGCAATTGTTAATTCGTACGACAACCACCGGGCAAACCATGATCGTTCTGGCTGTTGGAGAGCCGGATCGCGAAAAGATAGACGCCTTGCTAGGAGCTTTAAAAGAAACTTTCCCGGACCTCGATTCCATTTACTATACGGTCAACCAGAAAAAGAACAATTTTCTCTATGATTTGGACATGCATCACTGGCATGGGGAAAAACAGATTGAAGAGCGTCTGGGACAT
Organism: Saprospiraceae bacterium; assembly: GCA_035269065.1. GTDB lineage: Bacteria > Bacteroidota > Bacteroidia > Chitinophagales > Saprospiraceae > DATFJT01. Next base: position 4,067 of record DATFJT010000186.1, read on the forward strand.
CTCAGTTTTAAAATTCGCCCCAAATCCTTCTTTCAAACCAATACGCTGCAGGCCCGTCGATTGTACGACCGAGTAGTCGACTTTGCTGACCTGCAGGGGACGGAAAATGTCTATGATTTGTATTGTGGAACCGGCAGTATAGGATTGTATCTGGCGCGCAATTGCAAAAGTGTGGTGGGAATTGAAGAAGTAGGGCAGGCAGTGCTCGATGCACGGCAAAATGCCTCAGACAACGGGATAGAACATGCCCAGTTTCACCTGGGGCGTGTAAGAGAAGTTTTGACCGATGCTTTTCAGTCCGCTCATGGAGTGCCGGATTTGCTCGTGACGGATCCCCCGCGTGCGGGAATGCATCCAGATGTAGTGGATATTTTGCTCCAATTGAAAGCCCCGCGCATGGTTTATGTCAGTTGTAATCCGGCAACCCAGGCCCGCGACCTGGCTGCTTTGAGTCAAGCTTATCGTTTGGTCAAAATTCAGCCCGTAGATATGTTTCCGCATACCTCGCACATTGAAAGTGTAGCCTTGTTGGAGTTGAAAGAGTGAGTCGAGCAAATGGCGGAAAGAAATGCCCTAAGTCAATGGGTCAGCCGGGCAAGCCCCCCTTGGAAGGATCTGTTTTTCATACGCAACTATAAACTACGCCAAGCTGATTCTCTGATAGCCGTAGAATCTGTGTCATCAATGTCATCACAAAAATCAGTGATTCAGACAATGTAGAAGTGGTCCAGAGTCTCCCTTGGATGGATCTTTTTCGAATTTTGGCTTTTGTTTCTCTTGCGTAGCTACAAGCTACGCCAAACGGGGAAGCTTGAGCATGCACTGTGAATATTTCACCCCT
>DATFJT010000187.1:0-8801 GCA_035269065.1 Saprospiraceae bacterium
TTTTCCAGAAAGTCCTGGCACATTTGTTTGACCATTTTCTGTTCTTCATTCATCTCTTCCGGAATGAAGATTTCATTGTCATTACTTTCATCAATTAGAAAAGCGCCACCAACAACGCTCAGATTCAACTCGCTCATATTATTTCTATCTATTATCTTTTATCAATTAACGGATGCCTTCATTGCATCGTACAACTTAAATTCATCACCGGAGGAATATTTTCTTTTGTGGTAGCGTATTTCTCCGTCTGCACCGATCAGAAAGCTCTGAGGCAAACCATTCAACCCCCCAGGCAGCATTCGTCTGAATTCCCGGTGCATGTCGTAGTAAACCTCAAAGGGATAGTTATTGTCCCGTATGAATGTAGCAATTTTATGGGCATTGTGTTCAAAATCTGTGCTGATGAATACAATTCTCACCCCTGTTTCTTCAATCCAGTCCTTGTAATAAGGGGCAATATTTTTCATTTCAATCCGGCAGGGCAGACAGGTGGTCAGCCAAAATGCCAGAACGATGGGTTTATCTTGGTTATCCAGGACTTCTGAGGAAAGTACGGTGTCGCCATCAAGTGTTTTCAATGGAATATCGTAGGGAAAAATGGGGTTGATTTCTGATGCCGGACGACTTTTGTTTTCGATCATTCGGCTTTGGGCATGTACATCTTGAAAGATCAATAGCAATAGAAGCATCAGTCCAAAAGACAGTAATTTATTTGTTCTCATTGATCTTTGATTTAATAAGGGCTATGGATTCCAGGACTCTTTCATCCTTTCCATTGCTGAGCCGATTGGCCTGTTCGTATTGGATCAGTGCCTCCGTATAATCTCCCATTTGTTCGAGGGTGAATCCCCGGTTGAGATAAAATAGATAATTGGCGGGCTCCAATTCCTGTGCAATCCGGAAGCTTTCTTCCGCCTTCTCAAGGGAATCTATCTTCAGGAACACCACGCCTTTGTTGAATTGAGCTTCTGCATTCTGTGGATCTCGGGCAATGATCCGATCAAAAACGTTGACCGCTTCCTGCATTCTACCCAATTCCTGTAAAGCATAGCCTTTGGATTGCATCAAGGCTGTATTGCCAGGGTTTACAGCTAAGCCATTGTCGAGGTAGCGCAGAGCTTGCGGATTTCCCTCCCGGATGAGTAAATTTCCGAGGCTCAGCCAGGCATCAGCAAGTCTGGAATCCATTTCCACAGCAGTCTGATACGCGTTGAGGGCCTCCTCTTTTTTGCCCTGCTCCTCCAATATCTTACCCAGCATAAAATAGGCTTCCGCTTCTTGTGGATCTATTTGTACGATTTCATTGATGGATCGCATTGCCTCATCATATTGTCGTAAAATGAATTGAAATTCCGCCAGTTTTAACCAGGTCGGAATACGCTTGGGATTGATTTCCAGATAATATTGCAGGGCGTTGAGAGCCTCCTTGGATCTTGCATTGTCCAACAAGGCATCCGCCAATAAGTGATGGTATTCCCACCGCGTAGAGTCCAACTCTATGGCGTATTGGGCATCTTTGGCTGATAGATCGTAAAGACCATTATTGTAATACGCCTCTGCACGTTGATAATGCAATTGAGGATCTTGTGGTCTTTTCTCAATCAATCGGGTGATCCGATCAACTTCCGGAAAGCCAGAGGAATTGCTGGCTTTCCCTTCTTTTTTCTGATCCTTTCCGCAGCTACCTATCAATAGGGTGACCAGCAGTAAGTAAAAGAATTGCTTCATTCTTGCATGATTTTATCCATTTGCGTGAAGATATTACAAATATCAGTTCTCTGCCCTATCTAATGAAATTCCGGCAGAATGTTGCATTTAAGGCCATTCAAGTACTGCATGGATATTAATATCTAACATCAATCGCCTTGAATACGTTCCCATAATTTTGACATGGCTGCTGACATATCTAGATCATCCCGTTCTGACCCTCGCGTGCTGACCGCTTCAAAATCTCCGTCTTTTTCTTTCAACTGGAAATAGAAAATAAATTCGTCATCCTCTTCCCGCTCATCGTTGAACAGTCCGTAGCGCAGATCATTGTATTGCACAAAGCTGTCGCGGTCCACCAGGCTGTAATATCCATTGCTGAACCATCTTAGATTTTTGTAGGCGTCATAATCTTCCTGGGCTGCCAATAAATGATGCTTCCCATCAATTTTTTTAAAGTAATCCACTCTTTTCTCACGATCAAAAATCGAATACCTCGCGTAATAATAGGTATCCTCTTTTTGGGCGACGCCATTCCACAGGGCATTGTTGAATATGGTAGGGGTGACGATGAGTCGGTCGTAGTCAATATTTTCCTGTCTGAGGGAATCCCTGAATATTTGTTTGACACGTGCATGGTTGTAAAGTGTAAATATGAGATAAGCAGAGCTCAGTCCAATACCTGCCCAATTGATGTACTTTCTCATGGGATCCTTTCTATAATAGGCTCCTGCAAGAACGAGTAAGAGCAAAAATGGTATGGTGTAGAGCGGATCCACAACGGCGATATTGTTGATGGCGACCCGGTAGTCATCGAATGGAAAAAACAGCTGGGTGCCATAGGCCGTCATACAGTCGAGCAGGGCGTGCGTGAGAAAGGCCCAGAAAAACATATTGTACCACTCCCCGAATGAGGGCAGGATGATGTCGTCCCCCTGTTGGACATATCGAAGCAGCCAGCGCCAGCCAAACCAGACCAAAACGAGCAGGGAAAGTCCCAGCAATATCCAGCTGACCTGTCCGTAATACTGGTGGGCGATCGCATTGATGCCGAGGACCACGGAGCCGATCATGAGCAGACTCAGTAAGTAAAATATTATTCTGGTTCGCCGGTATTTGTACCATCCCTTCTCGTAAATCCATCTTGCTAATAGTGCCATGATAAAAGGGAACAAAACGGCAAAAGGAAGGGAATGAGTGAGGCTCCGGTGAAACATGGTGGCGTCCAATTCATTGAGAAAAATGTTGGACAAGACATCTAAATCAGGTATAGTGCCGCCAACGGCACCCCATACCATGGCACGATTGCCCAGTTTCTTACCCAGGCAAGCCTCACCGACAGCTGCTCCTAATACGATTTGTGTTAATGAATCCATAGCACTTCTACAAACAAAAAGGTCCGGCGAAAATACACCAGACCATTTTTCCTTTCAATTTTAATGGCATTTAATCGCAGTAAGCGTCGTAAGCACTCGTTAAATTGTCGGCGATCATTTGTGCCGGTCTTCCCTCAATGTGATGTCTCTCGAGGAAATGGACCAACTCACCGTCTTTCATCAAGGCGATAGACGGACTGCTGGGAGGAAAAGGAAGGAAGTATTCCCTTGCTTTATTCACCGCGTCCTTGTCTACCCCTGCAAATACAGTGTACAATTTTTGGGGCTTTTTACCATTCGCGAGCGATACTTTCGCCCCGGGACGAGCATTTGCAGCCGCGCAGCCACAGACTGAATTGACGACAATCAATGCCGTGCCTTCCATATTTTCGAGGGCCTCAGTCACTTGCTCAGAAGATTTTAGCTCATCGAACCCGGCATCTACCAGGTCCTGTGCCATTGGCTTGGTCATTTCTATTGGATACATAGTTTATACTTTTTTGTAGAAACAAAGATCGATAAAAATTGGTTCACTTCCAATCAACCTCTTGCCAATCTTTTAAATGGTCGACATCCGACAATTCTTCCATTAATTTGTAAGAGTGCCCTTTTTTTTCTAAAAAACCCAGCGTACGTTTCAATAAATGTGGTTCGCTCCAGGGCATGTCCTGAAATAGTCCCGGTACGAACTTTCTCAATCCGATGAGGTAGTAGCCACCGTCCCTGGCCGGACCGATGACGACCTCTTTTTGGTCGAGGGTTTCCAGGGCTTCTTCGAGATGTTCTGTCAATAATTCAGCGCAGTCACTGCCAATGATGATCACCTTTTCAGCCTGAGTAAGTTCGTTTGAGAAAGCTTCGGATAGTTTAGCGCCGAGGTTTCCGCGGGACTGCACTTCGGGTTCATAGCTGTCATCCTGCCAGTAAGGTAACTTTTCTATCCGGTTTGAGAAGTAGAGTTTCTTTTTGGTCTCCAGAGGATCCAGGACCTCTTTGGTGTATTTCAATAGTCGATGGTAAACTTCAAGAGCCTTTTGGGCTCCGATGTCCTTGGCGAGGCGGGTCTTGACCTTGCCTGCTTCCGGGTTTTTAATGAAACAGACTACAGAAGCCATTGCCCTTGTTGGAGTCATATTAAAGAGGTTTGCCGGTGTAATAATCGAGCACCTTGATGCTAAAGAGATAGTTGTATTTCGCCTGAAGGAAGTTGCTGATGGCATTGTCAAGCAACAGGCGATTTTGGGTATAATCAAAAGCATTCATGGCACCCAATTCAAGTGCTCTCCTGGCGTTTTTTTCAGTCAGCTCCCTTGCACGCAGGCTGGTCTGGGCAGCATCGAAACGACTTTTTCCTGCCTTGTAATCCTGCCATGCCTGGGCGACCTCCAGTTCTACTTGTTGCGTCGCCTGCTCCAGTTCAATTTTGCGTTGCTCCAGGGTCAGTTCTTCCTGTTCAATGGCAGCAGACAATTGATTCCTATTGTAAATAGGGATGTTTAGGGAAAGTCCCAGGGCCTGGCCCAGGTTGTTGTTGAGCTGTTCGCTGAACGTGGCATCCTTGAATACGGGCTGAAAGGTCTCCTGGGTGATGATGGCTGGTTCTCCGTCGATATTCACCTGTGCCGAGGTCTCTACGAGTTGGATGCCATCTGAAGTCCGGAAATTCGAGGAGTACCGGGTATTGGCATTCCCAAAAAGGTCAAGCGAGGGCAGTCTTTCTTTTTCTGTTGCCTGCAGACTGAATGACTGTGCGTCTGCACGCAATTCAGCGGATTTGATTCGGGCATCCCATGCAGTCGCCCGATCCGAAATGGCTTCTACCTTCATCGTGGCATACTCATCTGCGATCCTACCCTCTGTTTCGGGCAATTGCAATTGTAGCTCTCCTTCATAAAGCATTAACTGCCGTAAATTGAGTATGCTGAGGTCATAGGCGTTTTGCGCCTCAACCACCGTTTGCTGATCTGAGGCGAGTTGGGCTTCCAGGTTGAGTTGGTCAGCTTCGGCGGCTGCGCCCGATTCATAAAGTTTTTGTGTTCGCTCCAATTGCTGTTGTGTGATGTCGAGGTTTCTTTTGGCATTATTGAGTAATTCTTGTTGGAGCGCAATTTGCAGGAAGGCATTGCTGACCTGCAGGGCGATTTCTCGTTCCATCTGGATCAGATCCTGTCGGGCAGACTCCCGGCCCAATTCGGCGTTTCGTATGTCGTTGTTGATTTGTCCGAAGCGGAAAAGCCTGGCATTGGCATTGAGGCCACTGTTGAAGAAATCAGTACTGACATTGCTAAAGGTATTGGTGGTCGGGTCGATGGCAAATCCAAAGTTTCTACCGAGACTGGCATTCATATTCAGGTTAGGTAGCCGGGACGTTCGAGCCAGTTTTTCCTCAATGCGTGCCCGGCGCTCATTGATGGTTTGCACCTTGAGCTGCAGGTTGTTTTTCTGAGCAATGTCGATGCACTTTCTCAGGTCGAGGGCTTCTTGCGCCTGTGTGAAAAAGGGGACGGTGAATGCAAGGATCAAGAAAAATAGTTTGTTCATATCACTCGAATTGTATAGTGCTCATTTTTCGGTATCCTACAATGCGATCAAAGCGCTCCACAGGATTGCGGTAATACACGAAAAAGTAATAATCGTTTTCTGTTTCAAATCTGCCGCCTTCCGAAATGGTCATATCTGCTTCTTTTGCACCCTCGTCGACGATGGAAAAGGTGTATTCGTACCAGCCCTGCTTCCAGAGGACTTCCAAAACATAGGATGAGGCCTGTTCTGAATATTCCATTTTGTACTTTGGCAGCATTTGCCAGTCTGAGAATTTACCAAAGAGGTAGACCTCTTTCTCATAAAAAGGGTAGGGGGCGTAATAGCTAAAGAGGACATTGATGTATTCGGCGCTGAGATCAGAATCTCTCAAGTTCAGATCCTGGTTTTCTACGAAGAACGATCCATTGATGTCCTTGAAGAAAAAATAGGGTCTGTTAAGCCGGCTGCGGCTGGTCTCCATGGTGACGAAAATACCTTCGTCTGTTTCTTCAATATCGCGCATGTCCCTACTGAGCAGTCGGCTGCTCCTCAAATCCAGGAAACGGAACTCACGTAAGCCGGAGAAAACCACGCGATTGACGTAATTGAATTTCAACACATCTTGCCCTGCAAAATTCGCTTTGAGTCCTTTGATCGGATTGTCCCATCGGCCGTTTTGGTAAACATCTACTTTGATGTTCACCATCGGGTTTTGAATCTCGGGATCATTGGTTTTTAGATTGAAATCGATCTCCTGGTACTGTACCCCCGGGTCGTTGACTATGGGGAAGGTCACTCTCGGCTCTACCGGGATTCTTGGCTCGTAAACGATAAAACGCCTTGTAAGAATGGGCTGCTTCACCTGGTCGTATCTATAAATATGCAGGAGATAATTGCCGGTGACTTTGGGGCGCATGTTTCTATTGGGTAAGCGCAGGGAATAGTGGTTGTAACCAATGAATCTCGTTCTGGAGAAAGATTCATCGCGGATATCATCTTCATCAAATCCATCCAGGTATTCCAGTGTGTTGAGATTGGATTTCTCCCAGTCATAATTACAGTGTACGATGGTATAGAAGAAATCATTGAAATCCAGTCTCATCTCATCAAAATTCAAAATGAGATAGCTGTCAGAATTCAGGTTTATGGCCGGCATGCCAAAGCGGTCATAGGCATTGTAAAACTCTACCGTGGCTATATTTGGGTCGTAGATGGTATCCTTGTTGACAAAGTTCTCGTATTGAGCCAACAGCCCCGTCCAGGACAATCCCAAAAGGATTATAATGAGAAAAGTTCTTTGCATCGACAGCATAAGGAAGCAAATTGATCAATCAATGAAGAAAATACAAATTACTTAGATGAACGGGCTGTCTGCTTGGATGATTGTCTTCTCTCGTTCTTTGAAGGTATTCAATGATTACTTTTTACTTACAAAGTCAGAATCCTTCAAAAAAAATCGCCAGGGACGATCCGCGCATTCTCCTGCGTAGTCTACCCCAATTCGCTTGCTGGTCAAGATTTCAGAATCACTTACAGTTTCTCCTTTTGTGAGAAATAGTTCGTCCGTAAGCAGGGATTGGCCATCCAGCGCGGTCGTTAGCCCTAAAGCCTGTGTCCATTTGCCGGGGCCATTGGTCAACGATTGGTCCTTTTTGGGGTAATTTCGCTTTTGACGCATTTTTTCCAAGCCCTTTATCGGTTCCACTGCGCGAATGAGTACGGCATGTGCCTCGTCTTTTGGCCCTGTCACAATATTGAACAGGTGGTGTATCCCATAACACAGGTAAATATATGCGTGACCGCCGGGAAGGAACATCGTCTCTGTCCGCGGCGTGCGTTTGTTGCCATAGGCATGACAGGCGCGATCGTCCGGAGCGCGGTAGGCTTCGGTTTCTACGATTCTCACGACCATATCACGGAAATGCAGATGCTTACCCAAAAGCGCACGAGCCAGTTGCTCGACATCCTTTCTCAAGTAAAAGGAAGCGGAAAGCATCGAATTAGTCATAGATGAATTAATCGTTGAGTGCTTGCCTCCTGAGTTTTTGTAAGAATGGAGAAGCGAAGATAAATTCTTGAATCACCTCAGCATCAGTATCGTTGATCTCGTCTTTAGAGCCATGCCAGGCCACCTCTCCCTTATCGAGGAGGTAAATATTTTCTCCAATTTCCATCACACTATTCATGTCGTGGGTATTGATGATGGTGGTGATGTTTTGTTCCCTTGTGATGTCCATGATGAGCTCGTCAATGAGAATGGAGGTCTTCGGATCCAATCCGGAATTGGGCTCATCGCAAAAGAGATACTTGGGTTTGAGTACAATGGCCCGGGCAATACCGACCCGTTTTTGCATACCACCAGATACTTCCGACGGGAATTTGTCATTCACTCCCACGAGATCTACGCGTTCCAGGCAAAAGTTGACCCGGTCCAGTTTTTCTTTGCGCGTCATATTCGTAAACATGTCCAATGGGAAGCGAATATTTTCTTCTACCGTCATGGAATCAAACAAGGCGCCCTGTTGGAAAAGCATCCCGATTTGCATTCTCAGGTTTTGCAGTTCTTTATGATCGAGTTCGAAGAAATTCTGATCCTCGTAAAAAACCTTTCCTTGTGTGGGTTGAAATAGGCCCACCAGTATTTTTAGTAAAACAGTTTTTCCTGCCCCAGACTTTCCTATAATCAGGTTGCATTTTCCACGCTCAAACTCTGCGGTGATGTTTTTGAGGACCTCCACCTCGCCGAAGGACTTATAAATGTTTGCAGCTCGGATCATGGCGTCAAGTTAGTATTACGGCTATGCAATAATCGGCCAGTAATATGAGAATATCGCTGAAAACCACGGCGTTGGTGCTGGCGCGACCCAATTCGATGCTTCCACCTCGGACATAATAGCCCTGGAAGCAAGAGACGGAGGTCAAAATGAAGGCAAATACAAATGATTTGACCAACATCAGCGTGATATTGTAGGGTACAAAAAAGGACCGTAAGCCTCGCACGTAGTCCTGGTGCGACAAAATATCCGTTGGTACGCTGGCCAAATAACCGCCCATAATGCCCACACAGGCAGAAAGTAGCACCAATACAGGAATAATAATGAGGCTCGCGATGATTTTAGGCATGACGAGATAAGCCACGGTGTTGACGCCCATGATTTCCATGGCATCGATGTGTTCTTTCTGTCGCATCCCTCC
>DATFJT010000188.1:0-6449 GCA_035269065.1 Saprospiraceae bacterium
CAAATAAAATATAATCCAGGGTTCTTTTTAAAAAGACTTTGTGGTCAGTCGGATTGGGAAATATTACAAGCTCTTTATCCACTCCCATTTCGTCATTGCTTACAGCATTGTTATTCCATACAGCAAAGTCCCTGGCAGAAATAAGACCAGCAGTATTAAAGTTACCTCCTGCATATATTTTATTTGAGCCATCACTGTCCCGCGCAAATTGTATGGCATTGATTTGATTATCTACACCCACTGAGGTGTTTGTGCCTAACGGAGTCCAACCAGAAGAGTCATTGTATTGTACCATACTATTCACAATGATAGCATCTGTGGCATCCTGATAGGCGACCCTGAAACCACCAGCTGCATATAAATTATCTCCATCGTGAATAAGTGCAGTAACTATATTACTCAAGCCATTACCTAGGGCTGACCATGTGCCAAGATCTTTATCCCATTTAGCCACCCGATTTACAGCCAAATTTCCTGCCTCAGCAAAGTTGCCTCCTACATAGACGGCATTTTCAGTAGTTGCAATAGCCTCAACAAATCCGCTTGTCCCATCGCCAAGGCTTGACCAATTACCGCCATCCCAGGTAGCGATTCTATTTGCCATGTTCCCTCCTGCCTCGTCAAAATTACCTCCTGCATATAAAATTCCTTCTGAATCAAAAGCTAGAGATCGAATTTCGTTATTGGTTCCAGCAAGACCATTGTTGCTATCTACCAGAGCATTCCAATTGGAGCCATCCCATTGGACAATATTTCGAACGGAATTGCCTTCAAGAGTATCAAATATACCACCGACGTAAACATTGTTTTCCGTATCAATTGCTATGGCTGCTACTGAGCCATTTATACCATTACCAAGATTAGACCAGGATGTTCCATTCCACATGGCTACATTGTTCGCTGGTATGCCATCAATTTCGGAGAATGCACCTGCAACAAAAAGACTACCATTTGGCGCCTGTTTTATGCTGTTTATTGTACCATTTGTCTCTCCAAAGCCTTCCAGTCCCTTGTCCTCTGACCATGTTGCTAAATTGTTAATCGAAGCGTCTTCCGAAACGGAAAAACTACCTCCGATATAAATGACACCCTCAGCAGTGGTTTCAATCGCACGAATTTCTCCATTGATGGACTCGTTGCTGGTTGCATCCCATTCCCCAATACCATCGACAGATGTACCAATCGGTGCTGAAGTACCATCAACTACCTTATAAATCTGGGCCGCTGGACCATATGCACTAAAGTACATTTCTCCACTTTCATCACTACCAAAGCTGGATATGGGGTTTGGGGAATCAAATAATAGAACGCTGCTGGCTTCCTGTGTGGTGGAATTATACTCCAGCACCCATACCCTACCGCTTACGTAGTCTGCAAAAATGTATTTGGAATTGATAGACGGGTTTAAACTTTGTACTTGCGATCCTCTGTAAACAAGCCCTCCGGTGATGGACCGATCTGAGGTCGTGTGTTGATAATAGTACACCGGAAAAGTCAGAGGTCCGGGTCCCTCAATAGACGAATTATTGGCTACATCCTCAGCTTCAAATCGTTTCCAGCCGTAGTTTCCACCATTTTTAATCAAATTGATTTCCTCAAATTCATTTTGTCCGACATCCGCACCCCAGATGTTGCCGGTGACTTCATCCACTGAAAATTTCCAGGTATTTCGTATACCATATGCATAAATTTCATCGAGACCATCTCGTCCGTAAAAGGTATTGTCTTCAGGAATTTCGTAACGACCATTTTCCGACAAAGGATTGCTGCTATCGAGATCTACATCAATTCTCAAGATAGTACCGAAGGCGTTATTTATATTTTGAGCATTATTTCGTGGATCATTGGCTCCACCGCCATCTCCAATTGAGATGTAAAGATATCCGTCAATTCCAAAGGCAATTTTACCTCCATTGTGATTGCTGTTCGACTGATTCTTTTCGTACTCTAATAAAATGAGTTCACTATCAGGGTCAGCGATATTGGGATCAAGGCTATCAACGGAAAATCTTGAAATTATTATCCTTAGGTTGTTAGATCTTCCAGTGGTGTAATACACATAAAAAAATCCATTCTGAGTGTAATTAGGGTGAAATGCCAGACCAAGAAGTCCCATTTCCTGTCCTGAAGAAAATGTAACTGTTTGCTCAAGATCCAGAAAAGTGGTCATACTGGAAGAGTTCACACCGGGATCATTGGGGAACACCTTTATGCTGCCAGGCTGTTCAACAACAAATAGGCGGTCGCTGCCATCATTGGCATTTTGCACCTCAACCGGTCTGGAAAAGCTGAGATTTGGGAAAGCAGGCTCAAAGGTAATTTGACCAAAAACAGGCAGGAGTATTAAAGAATAGCAAAGGGTAAGTAGGAATCTCATGGGGTTCATCAGTTAAATGACAAAATGCAACTTTATAAGAATTTCATTCTTCAACTAAACTTATAAAACCTATTGAGAATATTGGTTCAACTACTGCCGATTTTTTAGGTTCTTTTGTTTTGGATTTGGGCTCTGGCCATGAGTTAAAACCAGTCGAATCAGCGCCAACAACCAGGAAGAATGGGCGATCTCCCGCTCAATATAACGTCAGTTGTTATTATTGGAATGTCCTATTGAAAAGCATTCAAATCAGATGGAGGCATGGATAATTAAGCGAATGATTATTACATTCAGTAATCGCTCTAGAAGACAATTCATTTTACAGCATTTCAGAAAGTCTGTGTTGTTATTATCCAATATGAGCAACCATCAGAAATAATACTAACGACAAACAAATGTCTTGAGAAACCCAAGTGACGAAATAGTATAATATCGTTCACTGTAACCTGAATTTAATGGGTATATTCCATCTGGTGGCAACGGATACACCATTTTTCTTTGCCGGGGTCATTCTAGGAATCAAGTGCGCAATTCGATACAATTCTTCTTCCGTATCCCAAGAAGGAGCTTTGGGTATTTCAATGTTCGTAATGCGGCCATCCACATCTACGACATATGAAATTACCCCAATACCTTCCACTTTATTTTTTCTAGCCTGTACAGGATATTCCAATTCACCATAGAGGAACATGAGTAGTTCCTTGGCCGAGCACTGATCACGCTCTTTCATAGTGTCTAAATCATTACAGCCGGGAAATACAGGACTTGTATCAAAGTCTTTTACAACGGAATCTTGAGAAAATCCATGTGGCTCTATTATAGTAAAACTCACGATTGAATTGGCAGGCTCAGTGATCTCCGTTTGTAAAGTTGAAAATGCGAACAAACAACAAACCGAAATAATATCGAGAAAAAAGGACAAGATATTCATAGTAGGAGTGGTATGTTTTATGTAAAATAAATATATGCATTATTTCTCTTGATGAATTCCAAGGGATGGTCCTTTTCATAGAAATGGGTACCCGGTTCTAGAATGAAAATTCTCAATCTCAATGATTCTTCCGTACTTTACGGTTTGAAAAAGACAAAAGATTATGAGCACGTACAAATTCCAGGAGGTCAAGCGAGTGACTACCCATGTTCTCGCCAATATGAAAGCCACAGGGGAGAAAATCTCCATGCTTACGGCCTATGATTATTCCATGGCTCGCATCCTGGACGGTGCCGGAGTCGATGTTCTTCTTGTAGGGGATTCGGCCTCCAATGTCATGGCCGGACACGAAACGACCCTCCCGATTACCCTCGACCAGATGATCTACCATGCGCAGTCTGTGGTTAGGGGTGTACAACGGGCATTTGTGGTGGTAGATTTACCATTTGGATCCTACCAAAGCAACGCCAATAAAGCCCTGGATTCTGCCATACGTATCATGAAAGAGTCAGGAGCACATGGGGTTAAGTTAGAAGGGGGCTATGAAATAAAAAAATCCATTAAAAAAATTCTCACAGCTGGCATACCCGTCATGGGACACTTGGGCTTAACGCCTCAATCTATATATAAGTTTGGAACCTACACCGTACGTGCACGTGAAGAAGAAGAAGCCAGGCGTCTGCTCACAGACGCCAAACACCTGGAAAATCTGGGTTGTTTTGCCATCGTCCTGGAAAAAATACCAGCTGATTTAGGCAGACAAGTAGCGGAAAGTGTGAATTGCCCGGTCATTGGTATTGGAGCCGGGCCGGATGTAGACGGACAAGTATTGGTGACTCAGGATATGATGGGCATCACCATGGATTTTAATCCCAGATTCCTTAGGCGCTATCTGGAGCTTTATACCACTATGCAGGAAGCTACCAAACAATACATCCAGGATGTAAAAGAAGGTGATTTTCCAAACGACAACGAACAGTACTGATTTTGTCATGAAAAGATTCTTGTGGATCGGAATTCCGGTATTTTTGCTTCTCCTGGGTATACTAACGGCCTATCTCTTTTTCAGTCATAAGGGTATTTCAGCGTGTGATGAAGAGAATTATTTCTACATCCCCACAAAAACTGATAAGAAAGCTCTTTTTAATAAAATTAAAGAAGATCAAGACAGTTGGTCTCAATGGAGCTTGCCATACATCGCACAATTGATGCGTTTCGAGGACAGACAGGTCAAACCTGGTCGATACTACTGGGAAGAATCCCTCAGCAATTTGGACTTTCTGCGCATGATCCGCTCTGGACGCCAACAGCCTCTCCGGTTGGTCATATTTCGAGCCAACGACATTGCCAAATTGGCTGGACTGGCAGGTAGTAAACTTGAGCCGGACAGCTTAGAATTCCTGGACCACCTCTCTGAACCATCTATTTACCGGCCTTTGGGCTTCAATAAGGATAATTTTCTCACCTTATTTATACCCAACACCTATGAATTCTACTGGAATACAAGCCCGAAGGCATTCCTGGAGCGCATGCGTAAAGAACACGATGAGTTCTGGACAGATCAACGCAGAAAGGCGCTCGACGAGCAACAACTCAATGTCAAGGAAGCTTATATATTGGCATCCATTATTGAAAAGGAAACTCGCCTCAAAAGTGAACGCAAGACCATTGCCGGCGTTTACCTCAATCGATTAAGGCGCGGAATGTTGCTCCAGGCAGACCCTACTGTCGTTTTTGCTATGAAAGGAGAAGGCATACGACGAGTGCTCAATAAGCACCTAAAGGTAGACTCTCCTTACAATACCTATTTATACCCAGGGTTGCCCCCGGGACCTGTAGCCATGCCTTCCCTGGCCAGCATCGATGCAGTAGTATTCCCTGAAAAGCATAATTACCTGTACTTTTGCGCTAAGCCTGGTTATGATGGGGGACATGCATTTGCCAGCTCGCTCTCCGGGCACAATGCCAATGCCCGAGTTTACAGATCTTGGCTCAACAAAGAAGGTATATACGAATAATGCACATTATCAACAGTGTACGAGATGTGATGAACGAATACGGATTCAACTCTGAATCTCAGGTTCTTCTGGCTGCCAGTGGAGGAATGGACAGTATGTGTCTTCTGGATATTCTTCTGGGTTTGGGATATAAACCGTCCGTAGCTCATATCAACTATCATTTACGTGGTGCTGAATCCAATGCGGACGAGGCATTGCTGCGCCGCTTTTGTGCACGGGAAATGCTGGATTTTCATTGCCTGCACCACAGCCTCAAAACAGAACAAGACAAGGGTAGCATTCAGCATGAAGCCAGAAAGGTTCGCTACCGTTTCTTCGAAGATTGCGCTAAAAAAAATAAATATCCTGTTATACTCACCGCCCATCATGCAGATGACCGAATTGAAACTGCTCTATTTAACTTTGTGCGGGGTTCAGGCTTGTCTGGAATGGCATCCATTAAAGAAAAGCGGGATCAATATTTAAGACCATTGATAAGAGTTTTTAGAGAAGAAATTGCTGAATATGCTGATCGTTATTTGGTGCCCTTCCGATCTGATCAGAGTAACTTTAATACGGAGGGCTATTCTAGGAATTTCATAAGGCATGAGGTGCTTCCCCTATTTGGTAAAGTCTTTCCAAACTACCAGATGCGTATGAGCAGAAGTATACACAATCTGCATGCAGACAACAGCTTATTGCAAAGCCTGCTCAATCAGCAAAGGCAGCAAATCCTGAATCAAAGGGAAGAATACATCAGTATTCCTTATTCTCAACTCGAGCAATTTTCAGACCCGGCCTTTCTATTATACCATCTTCTTAGGCAGGAAGGTTTTCATGGGAATGACATTCTGCAAATTTGGGAGAAAAGAGATAGCCCTGGACGTTTTATCGAAACAAGGGACTACCGTTTATACAGTGACCGCAATGAGTACTTATTGTTTAAAAAGTCCAGTCTTATTAAGCCTGACATGAAAGTAATGACAAATTTCCCCACAGAATTGCAATTTGGGAAATACCACATTCGTGCTTCTGTGCATCCACCCGAAAAAGGCAAAAAGACAAAGCGACATGGATCTGTAATGGTCACAATCAATGCAGATAAAATGAGAAAGCCATTGCTCTTAAGGCCCTGGAAAAATGG
>DATFJT010000189.1:0-17309 GCA_035269065.1 Saprospiraceae bacterium
GATTTCAATTTGACCTGGACACTGAGTGAATTTCATCCATTTTCTTGAGAAGATCAATGGCTTGATTCAACTGTTCCTTATTTTTTACAATGATAGAAACTTTTCCTTTGAAATATCCCTCGTGTCCGTCTATGTAAAAGGACTTAATGTTCAAACCGAGCTGTGAACTCAGGCTGCTGGATACGGATTCTATCACCCCGGGACCTTTGTCCAGGCCCTCAATGAGGAGCTCCACGGTAAATGGTGTATTTTCCTCATCTACCCAATCGGCTTTGATGACTCGATAACCATAATTGGCCATCAAATGTTCTGCGTTGGGACAATTGGAGCGATGGATTTTGATGCCGCCGCTAATATTAATAAATCCGAAAATATTGTCTCCTAAAACAGGATTGCAACAGGGAGCCAATTGGTATTGAAAGTCCGCATTGTCCGGAAAGGTAACTTTCGCCTGGCTGTCTGTTTTCTTTTTCTTCTTACGAATGGGCTGTTCCTCACCATCGGATCGCCGGAATCCCACTATTTTCTCAATGATTCCTTTCTTTCTCGGCAGTAGTTTTTTGCCCTGAATTTCAAGAGTCTTCAGTTGATTCAGGTTAAACTTCTCCTCGTAAATAGCAAGAAACAGCTCCATGGCATTGTCGAAGGCATAGTGATCTATGAGAAATTCAATATTGCTGTCGTAATCGACTTTCATTTGGTCCAGCTTGCGCAGGAGTTTCTCTTTCCCCATACCCGCCATTTCTTTTTCACGCTCTTTTAAAGAGCCTCTAATTTTAGATTTGGCACGGGCTGTTTTGACAAATTTCAGCCAATCTTCGGTGGGCTTTTGAGATTTGTTTGTGATGACCTCCAATTGATCCCCATTGGATAGGATATAATTGAGTGGAACCATCTTGTTTTCAAGCTTGACTCCTGCGCATTGATTGCCTACCTCAGAGTGTATGCTGTAGGCAAAATCAAGGGCGGTGGCACCTTTAGGTAGTACTTTTAGGTCGCCATTGGGCGTGTAAACAAATACTTCCTCGTTAAATAGGTTGGATTTTAGGTCGCCCAGGAAATCAATGGTATCACTTTCCGGACTCTCAAGGGTTTCTCGAATAGAAACGAGCCATTTGTCGTAGACATCATCTGACCGCAGTTCTCCCTTGTATTTCCAGTGGGCAGCAAATCCTCTTTCGGCGATTTCATCCATGCGCTTGGATCTGATTTGTACTTCCACGTAGCGCCCACCCGGTCCTATAACGGTAGTATGAAGTGATTCGTAGCCATTGGATTTGGGCGTCGTAATCCAGTCTTTCAGGCGCTCAGGGATGGGCTCGTGGACATCTGTGACAATGGAGTAGATCTGCCAGCAAACGGCTTTCTCTAATTTCAGCGGTGCATCCACAATAATACGAATAGCAAAGAGGTCATAAATTTCTTCGAATTCTACATTCTTGTTCTGAATCTTATTGTTGATAGAATGAATGGATTTAGGGCGTCCGTAGATTTCAAAACCGAAGTCCAGTTCGGCATCCAAAACCTCTTTCAACGGGTCGATAAATGATTTGATGTAAACCTGCCTGTTGCGCTTGGTGTCTTTTAACTTCTGAGCAATGGCAAAATAATTATCGGCGTCTGTAATCTTCATGCTCATATCTTCAAACTCGGTTTTTATGTTGTATAAACCGAGTCGATGTGCAAGTGGAGAATAGATAAAACTGGTTTCTGCAGCTATCCGTAATTGTTTATGTTTAGGCATGGCACCTAATGTTCGCATGTTGTGCAAACGGTCAGCCATTTTGACGAGAACGACCCGCACATCAATGAGCATGGCGCGCAGGACTTTTTTAAAATTTTCTGCCTGTATACTATGGGTAAAGTCCTGATCCTCATCGAAATTAGCTTCTAATTTCGTAAGACCCTCTACGATCAGTGCTATTTTTTTATTGAAATGATGTTCAATATCATCTTTAGAAATGGCTGTGTCCTCGACAACATCGTGCAGAAGCGCAGCCACAATTGCCGTAGGTCCCAGACCTATTTCTTCCGCGCAAATCCTGGCTACTTCTATGGGGTGCAAAATATAAGGTTCGCCTGATTTCCTTCTTTGGGTGTGATGTGCTTCCCGAGCCATTTGAAAGGCCTTGGCAATGTTTCTCCTGTCTTCCGCCTCGATACTTGGTGGGAGGGCGGACAGTAAATTCTGATAAGCATCATCTATCAGCTTATCGTCTTGAGCAACATGGAGTTTCCTTTCATTCATGATCTATATCGAAAATGCACATAAAATCACATTTAAACAACTGTACAATAATTTTACCAAAGCATTCTGCATTTTTACGAAAATACCCTTAACTTTGCCGAACTTTTAGAAAGAGGAAGAAGTTCCTTTTTTCAATGACAATTGCGGGTGTGGTGAAATTGGTAGACACGCTAGACTTAGGATCTAGTGCTTCACGGCTTGGGGGTTCGAGTCCCTCCACCCGCACTTCCTGAAATTCAGAGACTTCTCACGCTTCGTCTTAATCCTGTCACCATTAG
This sequence comes from Saprospiraceae bacterium, assembly GCA_035269065.1. GTDB lineage: Bacteria > Bacteroidota > Bacteroidia > Chitinophagales > Saprospiraceae > DATFJT01. The sequence continues at coordinate 2,527 of DATFJT010000189.1, forward strand.
CCTGAAAGATTTAACAAGGCATGAACCCTATTAGTTCCATTTTGATCTGCTCAATAAAAAGCAAAACTGCCGGTGTAAATATTGGATATAGACATCAAAAGAGCATTGCTCAAAGGAACAGGATGCGTCTTCTTCAATTGATAAATCAGTTTTCCGGGAACGACAATCCCAAATTATTAAGCTTTCTGGCTGCTCCTGGATAAAAAGCAGCAGAAAAACAAAGAATGAATATTTAAAACCAAAGAGTCATGTCTTCAATCAATAGAACAGAAATAGCTGAGCACCATATTCGTCTGGATATTAAAATGCCTGCAGAGGAAATAAGTGAAAAGCTAAAAAAAGCATTGAAAAAAGAGCAGAAGAATGCCACCCTAAAGGGGTTCAGAAAGGGGAAAGCTCCTCTAGCCACGATTAGAAAGCTTTATGGAGACAATATCCTGGCCAAAATGGTATACGATGATCTAAACAAGGAATTGTCGGAATACCTGGAGGAAAATAAGATTAATTACCTCGGAGAACCATTACCCTTGCACGAGGAAGGGGAGAATGAAATAAACGCTAAGAAAATAGCCGACTATAATTTCTCATTTGAGCTGGGGTTGATGCCAGAAATAGACCTCGAAGGATGGGAAGCGTACGCTTATCCCAAATACGATATTGAATTTGGAGATCAGGATGTCGACAAACAGTTGGAAGAGTGGAAAAAGCGAATGGGCAAACAGGAGGCTGTCGATGAGCCAATCAAGGAGAATGATGTTGTCAACCTGGAGTTGATGGAAATGGAAGACGGAAAAGTAAAGGTAGACGGTATCAGCACAGAAAGTCGTATTCATATTGAATCTGTAAAGGACGAGGAGCTGAAAAAGAATCTCCTTGGGAAAAAAATTGGAGACGCCTTAGACATTGATATTTATTCACTGGCACCAGATGGTAAAGAAGAATACGTTAGAAAATACCTTCTCAAAATTGAAGACGACCAAAGCTTCAACAAAGAGTTCAAGGCCGGAATTGATGAGGTCTTACGTTTAGAGGAGGCCGAGATGAACCAGGAGTTTTTCGATAAGGTATTCGGCCCAGACGAGGTCAAAACCGAGGAAGAAGCAAGAGAGAAAACCCTTGAATTTCTCAATCGAAGCAATGAGCATAAAGTGCAGGAATTATTGTTCAAGGAGGTGAAGGAAAAACTGACTGAGGATCTGAATGTATCGCTTCCGGTAGCGTTTGTGAAGAAGTGGACGTCTGAGTCAGACAATTTCAAATTGGAAACCGAAGAAGATTTTGATAAATTTTTAGAGGATTTGCGTTGGTCTTTGATAAGGTCATCTTTGTCGAATAAATTGGAATTGTCTCTTGAGCAAGAAGAAATTGTTGAGGCAGCATATCGCGAAGTTTATCAGTACGGAATACAGGAAAAGGAGATGGCGGAACGCATGGTTCAGCAGCTCATGTCTAATAAAGAATATGTCGACCGCATTGCCAATAACCTGGAAACGGGCAAACTCGTGCAGGCTGTAGCAGAAAAAGTAAATGCAGACGTTAAGAAAGTAAGTCCTGAAGAATTTGAACGTATTTACGATGAAGTGGTTAAGGAAATGACCGCGAAGCAAGAAACGGAGCCACAATAAAAGGACTAAAGAATTGATAAAACGATTAACATGATACCTAAGAACGAATTTAAAAAATATGCCACCAAGCACCTGGGCATGAGTTCCATGCATTTGGACAAATACATGCAGACCAGTGTTCCCAACATACATGGATTCACTCCTCAGGTAATAGAGGAGCGAAAGATGAACATCGTTGGAATGGATGTTTTCTCTCGCCTGATGATGGATCGCATTATTTTCATGGGTGTTCCTGTGAATGATTATGTGTCTAATGTCATCCAGGCACAATTGCTATTTCTTGAATCAACGGATAAATCCAGGGACATCAATATGTTCATCAATAGTCCGGGAGGTTCCGTAATTGACGGAATGGGTATCTACGATACGATGCAATATGTAGGCCCGGATGTGGCCACTATTTGCACGGGATTAGCGGCTTCCATGGGAGCTGTACTACTCGCCGCCGGAACTAGTGGAAAGAGGTCTTGCCTGGAGCACAGCCGGGTGATGATCCACCAGCCCATGGGTGGGATGCAAGGTCAGGTCAGTGATATGGAAATCAACTACAAGTTGATTAAGCAATTGCAAAAAGAATTGTATAATATTCTTGTGGATCACACCGGACAAGACTATGATACCATTCAAAAGGATTGCGATCGCGATAATTGGATGGTCGCTGCAGAAGCCAAAGAATACGGCCTTGTGGATGAGGTGTTGTCTCGACGTCCTAACAAATCTTAATAAAAACTAATTATGCAACGATGCTCATTCTGCGATAGACCAAAGACTGAAGCCAACTTATTGATATCCGGCCTGGATGCACACATTTGCGATGTATGTGTGCTCCAAGCCTATGAAATGGTAAAGTTGGAGCTGGGGGAACCAAAAAAAGGAGAAGCAGAGTCCCAGGAGTTTCTTTTGAAAGATGTCAAACCTAAAGACATTAAGAAGAACCTGGATGCTTATGTTATTGGCCAGGAAGAGGCAAAAAAGGTACTTTCTGTAGCTGTTTATAATCACTACAAAAGGATCAACCAGCAGCAAAGTGATCACGAGGTAGAAGTAGAAAAGAGCAATGTTGTTCTCGTTGGGCCCACAGGTACGGGAAAAACTTTATTGGCCCGAACCATTGCGCGACAATTGGATGTTCCTTTTACAATTGTTGATGCGACCGTATTTACGGAAGCTGGATATGTAGGGGAGGATGTGGAAAGCATCTTGTCCAGACTCTTACAGGCTTGTGATTACAATGTGGAAGCTGCTGAACAAGGTATTATTTACATTGATGAAATAGACAAGGTGGCCCGTAAACAGGACAACCCTTCCATCACCAGGGACGTATCCGGGGAAGGTGTACAACAATCCCTGCTGAAAATGTTGGAGGGAACTGAGGTCAACGTACCTCCTTATGGAGGTAGAAAGCATCCAGAGCAAAAAATGATAGCCCTTGACACGTCGAATATTCTTTTTATTTGTGGTGGGGCCTTTGACGGGATTGAGAAAGAGGTGGCTAAAAGAATGAATAACCAGGTGATTGGCTTTAAAAGCATGGAAGAAGAAGAGTCCGATGAGGATGTTTTAAAGTATATCACTCATCAGGACTTGAAAAGCTACGGCTTAATTCCCGAGCTGATCGGTCGGCTGCCTGTCGTCACTCACTTAGAGGGATTGCAACGAGCTGACCTCAAGCGTATTCTCACAGAACCTAAAAATGCACTGGTCAAACAGTACAAAAGACTGTTTGAAATGGAAGATGTTGAATTGCAAATAGAAGACGAGGCCCTGGATCTAATTGCTGAAAGAGCAGAAGATTATGGTCTTGGAGCACGTGGCTTGCGGAGTATTTGCGAGGTGATCATGATGGATCTCATGTTTGAGATTCCCGGCAGTGATGAAAAAGAGGTCCATATTACGGCCGATATGGTGCGTGAGAAAATACAGAAATCTAAATTCAGAAAGCTCAAAGCTGCCTGATCATTCAAAAAGAATACTGCCGGTCATTTCATTTCCGGCACGGAGTTCCATTAAACTTAAAATAGTTGGTGCAACGTCGGTCAGGTTGCCGTCGCGCATGTGTACGCCTGTGAAATAGTTGCTAACGAGGACAGCGGGAACAGGGTTGGTAGTATGTGCCGTGTTCGGACTACCATCTTCATTCACCATATAGTCTGCGTTGCCATGATCTGCAATAATCAGTATGGAATAATCTAGTTCCAAGAGTCGAGTTGCGAGTCGCTCTAACTGGCGATCAACCGCCTCACAAGCCTGTACAGCTGCCTTGAAGTTACCTGTGTGACCAACCATGTCAGCATTGGCATAATTGAGACAGATAAAATCAGGAGCATCCTCAGGCACACCCAAGCGTTTAAGGGTGCGTTCCGTAATGTCCGGTGCACTCATTTCTGGCAGCAAATCATAGGTAGCTACCATTGGTGAGCTCACAAGAATCCGTTCTTCTTTAGGAAAAGGCTTTTCTCTGCCACCATTGAAGAAAAATGTGACATGTGGGTATTTCTCTGTTTCTGCCACCCTCAGTTGTTGAAGATTTTTGTTTGAAAGGTATTCGCCTAAGGTGCCGGACAGGTGTTTTTTGGGATAGACGACCCGGATGTGCTCAAACTTATCGTCGTATTCCGTCATGGTGACGTAATAAAGTTCCAGGGCTTTCATGCTATTTTCCGGTCGGTCTTTCTGATTTAAAACCTCGGTCAATTGCCTGGGGCGATCCGTTCTGAAATTGATAAAAAACACAGCATCTTCCGGCTGGATCGTGCGATCCTTTAAGGACAGATGGGCGTTGTATAGTGGTTTGATGAATTCATCTGTTTCTCCCTGCTGGTAGCGCTGCTTTACAGCAGCTATCAGGTCTTCGCAGGCCTCCCCCTCCCCCTTGACTAGCAGGTCATAAGCCAGGCGTATCCGATCCCAGCGCTTGTCCCGATCCATGGCATAGTATCGACCGCATACGGTAGCAATGCTGACGGAGGTATGCTCAAAGGCATCCCGTAACTGCCGGAGAAATGAGACCCCTTTTTGAGGATCCGTATCTCTGCCATCCGTGAAAGCATGTATAAAAACGGATATCCCCATTTTTTCAAAATGAAGTGCCAGTGCGATCAGGTGTTTAATGTGCGCATGGACGCCGCCATCACTGACCAGCCCCATTAGGTGTAAGGGCTTTTTCTTTCCGGTGCAGTAGTTCTCCAGGTTTTTTATGGTCTCGCGCCTGAATATATCGCCCTCATCGATCGATCGATTGATTTTTAGCAGATCCTGGTAAACCGTTCGACCAGCTCCGATATTGAGATGACCTACTTCGCTGTTTCCCATTTGACCATCTGGGAGTCCCACTATTTCCCCAAATGTCTCCAGTCTGCTCCAGGGCCTATTTTCCATGAGGCCGTCGATGTACGGGGTACGTGCGTTATGAATGGCATCAGAACCACTTTTGTCGCCCAATCCCCAGCCATCGAGGATGATCAATGCAGCTTTTCGTGACATAGTTATGGAATTTACTTAGCCAAAATTGCGTTATTCTTTTTAGAAATAAGAATTGCTATGCCAGATTTCAGAGAAATGTCTTTTCCAATCGTCTTAAAAAGGGTCGTTGTTGCCTTCCTATGTGTCTTTTCTTTGTCGACCTTCACGTCGGCTCAGAATGATGAATCCATGGTGACCCGAGCATTTGATGATGGGGATGCTGCAGCATTATCTGCTTATCTTCAACCCGAGGTGTGGGTTTGTATAAAAGATTTTGAGGATAGTCTCAATGCCAGCGAGGCAGCTGTGCGCCTGGAAAGATTCTTCAAGGATCATCCCGTGCGAAGTTTCGAACGATTACACAATGGGGGGTCCGCTAATAAGGTCAACGAGGTGGTCATTGGTAAATTGAGTACAGAAGATGGTGATTACCGCGTCTATGTTTATTTTTCCGGTGAAGCTGCGAAGAAAATTGACGAATTGCGCATAGAGCACTGACCAGATTCTTGCTTAAAATTGCCCTTCATTTCCAAGAGCAAATAAACCGTAATCATAGAAGACGGGGTCTCTGGGGCGCCACTCTTTTAACAGAGCTGTGAGCTCTTCAGCGGCTTGCCAATCGGCGATTTTTCTCTTCATTAAACCAAGTTTCAGCGCAGTACGATGCACATGGACGTCTAGGGGTACGACAAGTTGAGCAGGGCTGGCCCGTTGCCACAAACCAAAATCCACCCCCTTTCTGCGGACCATCCACCTCAGGAACATATTTAAGCGCTTGCAGCTGCTTTTTTTTGCCGGTGTAGCTATATGTTTGCGGGTCCTCTGTGGAGCATGCTCCAGTGAGAAAAAATTCTCATGAAATCTTTCCAGTGCTTCTTTCGTATTGGCTTTTGGATATTTTTTCTGAGGAAAAAAAGCGGTTTCAAGACTCTCATATTGTCTGTAGTACCATTGAAAGAAGTCCAGGAAATACAGGGCGTCTGTGGGCTGAAAAGTTCGATGCTTGAACTCGAGGAAAGCGGCTTTATCTTTTTCAGTGTGGTGAAGCATGAAGTCATGCGGTTCTCTCTCCATCAAATCTAATAGCCTGCGACCACTATTGATGATGGATTTTCTGTTGCCCCAGGACAATACAGCGATCCACAGGGCAGTTATTTCTATATCTTGTTTCTTTTTGAAGTTTTTTGGAATTGAAAGTGGGTCACTCTGAATGAAAGCATCGGTTTGCATATCCAGGCTTTTTCGGTGTATCAATTTCCTGATGTTTTCATTCATTCCGAAAGGAATTTTTTCTCAAGCATAAACTCTTGTAATGACTGCTACTTTCACCTACACCGTTCTACTTGCCTTCATATATCTTGTCAAGCGCGTGTTGTTCAGGAAGCCTTAGGTCTTTTTGTACATATCAAAGTTGCTCAGGCCCATGCGTTGGAAAAAATGCATCAGCGAAACTCTGAGGACGCCCATCCCGTACTTAATGCTTCTTCTCAAATTAATGGAGGAGGCTTCTTCGAAATATTTGGTCGGACAGGTTACTTCTGCGATGTCGAAGCCCGCGTAAATGATCTGGCTCAGCATCTCATTGTCAAAAACAAAATCATCTGAATTGTCATTGAAGCGAATACGCTCCAGTACTTCTCTGTTGAAGCTCCTGTAGCCGGTGTGATATTCAGACAATTTATAGCTCACCAAGAGATTCTGAACAAAGGTCAGCAGGCGATTGGCTATGTATTTGTAGACAGGCATTCCTCCTTTAAGTGCCCCTTTGCCTAAAATACGAGAGCCCAGTACAACAGGATAGAGATCTTCCCCGATAATATTGACCATGCTCGGTATGAGCTTGGGCGTGTATTGATAATCGGGATGCAACATGATGACAATGTCTGCCCCATTTTCCAGGGCTTTGTTGTACAAGGACTTTTGATTGCCTCCGTAGCCCTTATTTTTCTCATGGCGAATGATGTGATCAACACCAATTTCCTTTGCCAGGTCTGCTGTATTGTCACTGCTGGCATCATCACAGAGAATAACTTCGTCAACGAGGGACCGGTCGATTTCTACATAGGTTTTTTGCAGGGTTTTTCCGGCATTATAGGCCGGGAGCACTGCAATCACTTTTTTGCCTTTGTACATGTTATCAAGCTCTGATTGAATAGGGAATAATCAAAAAGTGTTCCCATTGATCTTATTCTTCTTCCTCTTCCAAGTTATCCGACGGACTTTCTTCAGCGTTTTGAAAGAAATTGTGTTCAGTGAGAAAATTGTACCACTTGAGCACTTTGCGAATGTCTCCTGGATTTACCTGTTCCGGGTCATAGTCAGGCATGACCTCTTCGAAATACTCGATGATTTCCTGAGGTTCAGCCTTATGACTAGGCGGCTGAAAGTCTATTTCTGCAGCTTGCATCATCTCGAAGACCTCCTGTAAGGGCCTGGAGTCATCGACCGTATAAATAGCAATTGACCCCAACGGAGTAAACTGGTGCTTCCTTGCAGAAAAGAAACGTTTTTTACCAGTAGACATATCTTCCAAAACCAGCCCACTGGATTTGTTGACTGCCATTTTGTAAAGATTTGAAGAGCCTGAAACGGCTATGACTTCATCAATTTTATTCATATCCTGTGCATTATGTGCTGAATCCAGCTGATTATTGGCCGGTAAACATATAGAAAAGAGCTGAAATGTCCACGTTGTAAAAGCAATTATGCTTCGTTATAAATCATTCCGTGCTGCCTTTCTTCATTAATAATTAAGCAATTGATCAAGTGTAGGCTTAATTAAACGCTTGGGCATGAATTGCTCCTCCAGTTTGGTATTGAAAGGTACAGGAGTTTCCATGGCACCCAGTCGCATGATCGGAGCATCGAGATATTCAAATAAATGTTCCGTGATATAAGCGCTTATCTCTGCCCCAATACCACCCATCAGGGTGTCCTCGTGCAGGATCAGGATGCGATTGGTATTTTTTACCGCTTTTGTAATTGCTTCCCAATCGAGCGGTTTCAAGCTGCGTAAATCGAGAATTCCTACATCAAATGGATTGCTGTCGATGATTTCCTGTGCCCAGTGTACGCCCATCCCGTAGGTAATAATCGTAGCCTCACTTCCTTCCCGAATTGTTCTGGCTTTGCCAAAAGGGGTGTAATAGTTTCCTTCAGGGACTTCCCCGGTAATCTTCCTGTAAAGGGCTTTGTGCTCGAAGTACATCACCGGATTTGGGTCGTGAATGGCACTCATGAGTAGTCCTTTGGCATCTTCGGGGTTGCTTGGGTAGACAATTTTCAGTCCTGGGGTATGGAAAAACCAAGCTTCATTGCTCTGAGAATGAAATGGGCCTGCGCCCACGGTACCGCCTGTTGGCATCCGGATTACCACATCAGCGGTCACCTGCCAGCGATAATGTATTTTAGCCAAATTATTCACGATCTGATTGAAGCCACAAGTAACGAAATCAGCAAACTGCATCTCCATCATTGCTTTTTGACCTTCCATACTCAGCCCAAGGGCTGCGCCAACGATGGCGCTCTCGCAGAGGGGCGTATTTCTCACCCGGTCCGGGCCATATTTTTCTAGCAAGCCCTCGGTAATTTTGAATACGCCACCGTATTCAGCAATGTCCTGACCCATTAACACCAATTCGGGATAGGTCTCCATGCATTGATGGAGTCCCTGAGCCAGGGCATCTACGAAGCGCATCTCTTTCTTTCTATATTCATCGGAGGAAGAAGGTAGTGCTGAGGATTGATACACATCATTTAATTCTTCTTTTTCCACCGGTTTTACATCTGGTGCTTCTTCAGCTGCCCTCCAGTTCTCGTTAATCTCTTTCTTGAATTCCGACTTCCAGCGCTCTATCTGCTCCTCGCCACAGAGCCCTTTTTCAAGGAGAAATTCTTCAAACTTTTTGACGGGATCTCTTTGAGCCCATTCCTGCATGAGTTCCTCTGGCACGTATTTGGTACCAGAAGCCTCCTCATGGCCACGCATTCTGAAGGTTTTGCATTCGATCAGCACTGGTCTTGGGTTTTCCCTGAGGTCCAAGGCGGTTTTTCGAATGTGGTGGTAAACTTCCAACACGTTGTTTCCATCTAGAATATGTGCTTCCATGCCATAACCAATGCCGCGGTCAGCAAGATGCATACAATTGTACTGCTCATTAACTGGCGTGGACAGACCATATCCGTTATTCTCTATCACGAAAATGACGGGTAATTTCCATACTGAAGCAAGGTTGAGTGCTTCGTGAAACTCACCCTGAGAAGTACCCCCTTCGCCTGTAAAAGCCAGTGCCACCTTGTGTTCCCTCTGTAATTTATGTGCCAGTGCTACCCCGCAGGCCAGGCTCAATTGTGGTCCGAGGTGAGAAATCATACCAGCAATGTGGTGCTCTTTACTGCCAAAATGAAAGGAGCGATCTCTTCCTTGAGTAAACCCCTCTGGTTTCCCCATCCATTGGCAGAATAGCCTTTTTAGCGGCACTTCACGGCTGGTAAATACGCCCAAATTTCGGTGCATAGTAAAAATGGTCTCATTCGCATGCAGGCTTTTGGTACATCCCACAGAAATGGCCTCCTGGCCTATACCTGCGAACCACTTGGATATTTTTCCCTGCCTAAGTAAGTTCAACATCTTTTCTTCTATCATCCGGGGAAGCAGAAGCCCGCGATAGAGTTCCAGGATAAGTTCCCTGTCAAAAAACTCTGCGTACTTTTCAAATTCTATTTTTCGCACCATGGACTCAATGCTTTTTTGTGCCAATATGGGGATATTTCCTAAAACGAAAGGAATGTAAAACAGATGCGGTTGGATTTTTCGCAAATAGTGGAATGAATGTGGACAAGCTAAAGAGATTCAGGCGGAAAGACGTTAGAAAAATGATAGATTTGCAGGTTGAACCTTGTTGTCATGCTATCCAGACTTGCGGTTTTATTTCTTTTTTTTGTTCTGAAGTGCCACGATTTGCAAGGCTATCGCAATCCCGAAGCAAATTTTGAGTTGAACAGTGCGTTGAGAGACGAAGTTATGGGCATGCCGCACATGGTCGAACTGCAATATTCTGAGACAGTTCAGGAATACATAGAATTGTATCGCTCAGAGTACCGTCACATTTACGGACGTATGCTGGCAAGGGCTGAGTTATATTTTCCCATCATCGATCAATACTTAGACAAGTACCAACTTCCCCGCCAATTGCGTTATTTGCCTGCCATAGAGTCGGCCATGAAACCATATGCGATTTCGAGATCGAGGGCTGTGGGCTTGTGGCAGATTATGTCGCCTGTTGGGCGCTATTATCAATTGAGGATAGATGATACGGTCGATGAAAGAAGAGATCCCTACAAGTCTACAGATGTAGCAATGGCTTACTTGAGTTCATTGTACGATCAATTTGAAGATTGGACACTGGCCGTTGCTGCCTATAATTGTGGTCCTGGCAGGATGAGAAAGGCCATCAGGGAGTCAGGGAGTAGAAATTTCTGGGAATTACAAGCTTTTTTGCCCAGAGAAACGCAGCGTTATATCCCCAAATTTATCGCCTTTACTTACCTATTCCAAAATGGTCATCGATTCAGTCCGGAGAAGGAGTATCCGATACCTGTAGAAGCGTTTTCTACTGAGTATACCGTGCTTTATAACAGCCTCAGTTTTGATGAGATAGCAGATTTGGCACAGGTAGAGAAAGATATAGTCGAATACCTCAATCCTGCTTTTTTAAAGAAAAGGATCCCTTCCAATTCAGAAGGCTACCTGCTTATTCTTCCCGAGAATGCCATGACGCGCTTTTTGGGTACATACTGGAAAGACGGACTTGATACCGTATACAATGACATTGTACCGCGCTACAATGTGATACCTAGGTATAAGACTCAGCGAAGCGTATATCGTGTTTCTTCGGGAGATAACTTGTACGTTTTGGCGCGCAGATTTGATTGCAGCGTCAATGAATTGAAGCGCTGGAATTATCTGTCATCCAATTTGATTCACCCTGGACAGTTCCTGAATGTTGTCTGTCGGGCCATAGACCTTATTCCTATGGACCGATGGAACGGGAAAGCAGAGGAGTTACCCGTTCAAATTTCTGAGGTATCCCGGGCTTTCTCCCCTTTGGTATTGGCTAACTCAGGTGATCATTTCAGGGCCAAGTCTGCTGTGAAGTACCATGTCCTGGATGGCCGCGAATCGCTTGTTTCTATTGCTGCCCAATATTCTGGTATAGAGCCGGAAGACATTGTCAAACACAACCACCTCGGGCCTCAGAATAAGCCACGGGAAGGTATGGTGCTCAGAATAGTCCCCAACTGAATTAACCAATATTGAGTAATGGCCAAATTGCAATGGCGATGGACGGATGTTGACAGACAGATTTTTCGCCTGGCCATTCCAAATATTCTCACCAATATGTCAGTTCCGCTGATCAGCTCTGTTGATACGGCCCTTATGGGTGGCCTCTCTGTGCGTCACCTGGGCGCCATGGGACTTGGAGCGATGATTTTTAACTTTCTATACTGGAATTTCGGTTTTCTCCGAATGGGGACGACTGGTATGACGGCACAAGCCTATGGGGCCAAAAAAGAGAATGCCGTTTTTGCCAATCTTTTACGTGGTTTGATCACAGCATTTTTGTTGGCTGCGCTACTTATAGTTTTTCAAAAACCTTTAATCCAGTTGGCGCTGTATTTACTTAGGGTTCCGGAAGATTTGAAGGAGCTCACATCAGTGTATTTTTCCATTCGAATTTTTGCAGCGCCGGCTTCACTGGGTTTGTATGTGGTACTAGGTTGGTATTTTGGTCGCCAGAATGCCCGTTTTCCCATGGTGCTCACCATCATCATCAATGTGGTCAATGTTTTTCTCTCCTATTACTTCGTACAATACAGAGAATGGTCCATTCAAGGAGTGGCCTGGGGTACAGTGGCGGCTCAGTACCTCGGACTTTTGATTGGGTTAAGTGTCATTTTTTACAACCATCATCGAGCTTTGTTTCGGGGATGGCGCGTTTTTGACTGGAAATGGTCTGGATTCAGAGATTTTATGGTGATTAATCGAGATATTTTTATTCGCACACTTTTTCTATCCACGGCTTTTGCTTTTTTCAATGCCCAGTCTGCCGAAATGGGAACGTACATCCTGGCAGCAAATGTCATTTTCCTGCAGTTTCTGAATTGGATGAGCTATGGCATAGATGGATTTGCCTTTGCCACAGAGAGTGTAGTGGGCAAATACCTCGGTGAACAAAACAGCAAAAAGCTCGATCAAACGCTTAGGAGGGTATTTTTATGGGGTTTAGTGGTGGCTGGGGTTTACATGCTGATATATGGAATGGGAGGTCGACAACTTTTTGCACTGTTTACGGATGAGTACATACCAAATGAATTCAAGCAGGAAATTTTACTTTGGGTTGTTTTGACGCCTTTACTTGCTTTTTGGTCCTACATTTGGGATGGGGTATTTGTTGGGATGACGGCTTCTGTAGCTATGAGAAACAGTATGATCTTTGCCTTCATTCTTTATATTGCTGCGCACTACTCATGCATGCATTTTTTCGGATTAAGGGGCATGTTCATAGCGCTGAATGTTTTTCTCGTCGGCCGTGCATTATTTCAGTTTCTACTTTTCAAAAGACGTGGTTGGTCCCTAAAATAAAAAGGGGCCGTATTTCTACAGCCCCTGTCTTATTCGTATGGAAGTATGTGCCTATTATTTAGAAACAATCAGCTTACTGATGTACCAATCAGAGCCAGATCGTATTTCAACGAAATACAAGCCATTTTCCAAATTCTTGATGTCCAGCACCATTTGCTTGTTACTCATGGTCGTGGGTACAGCAAAATTTCTGCCATCTGCTGAGAAAATATTGATTTCAGGTTGTCGGTCCATTGCCTGAGGCAGGTCGACGAATGCTTGACCCAGTCCGTTGGGGTTTGGATAAATGTCAAGGGACTGGTGTTCCTGCAACTCTTTATTATTGATAGAGCGGTCTGTGCGAATATGGAAGGTGTCCTGCATGCCGGCCCAACCTCCAAACAGGCTATACACGACAAAGGTAAATTGATCGTATTCTTCCTCATCGCTCAAATGGCGATAAGTCAATTCTCCGTTAAGAAGGGTGCTGAGACGGAATGCTTTACCTTGATCAACAATTCGATCCGGTGTGCGCAATTCTCCTTTTGTTACCGGGCTGATGACCTGGAATAGGATAAAATTGCTCAGGATGTTGTCATTCTCGTACAACAATTCATTCTCAGTAATAACTTTTTCCGTATTAGGTGTAAGAAAAAGGGTGTCGTTATTTATGCGGACAGGGTTGGCTTCTGTGCTCTCCACGCAAATTTCAAGGTCGAAGCCGACAAAATCGCCCCCGGAACCAAATAATTCATCCTCTATGACCAACTCCCAATTGCCTCTTATATCTTCTCCATGGAAAGCACTTAATGGCTCTTCAGGTTTGATCGGGCGCAGACCCTGACCGAACTCCAGGCAATCGAAGTCTGAGGCGGCATCATCATCAAAAAAGGCATTGATCTCACCGAGGCTTTCGCATTCGTTGGCCCAGAGCAATACTTCTGTTTCTGCAGGGCTTCTGAGAATTCCACTCAGTTGTCCCATGCTCTCGTGATTCAGGCGCACACCATCGACATTGATGTCATCTATGATCCCGTCTTGCAGAATCGGGAGATCGATCACTGTGGTGGCGGGCCTATTGCCCGGCAATCGAACCTCTGTACCATTGTATTCATAAGTTTCACAGGTAAAGGTCTTTGATGCAAAAGCATAAATGGGTACATCCTCCTCAAAACCGCACCTGTTTAACGGGACTACCCTCCAGAAGTAAACAGAACTGGGCTCAAGAGTAATCGGGGACTCCAGCGAAGTATCTCTTGTAAGTTCCTCGTAGATGACCAAGCCTGGATCAAAGGACGCCGTTGTTGAAATTTGTACCAGGTACTCGTCTGCATTATTCGCTTTGGTCCAGTTGAAATCCGGCAGTAAGCCCACTCCCGCCTGACCATCATTTGGCCCCAGCAATGCTAGGTCATCAAAATTATTGGAGGTAACCCGGACAAGTGAGGTGAAATGGATGGTGTCTGCCCCGCGATAAAATTGAAAATCTACGACAAGTGTATCCTGCGGAGGAAAATCACTAAAGCTTACATCAAAACTCAAATCATTACCAGGGACGACGGTATCGCTACTTAAATTAAAGTTCACTCCTTCGGTAAAGCTCAATTGGTAATCAATGAAAAGGGTACTGTCGTAATCAAGATACGATTCCGTGTTGATCTGGAAATTGGCTTTGTCCGGCAAGCAGATGTCCTGGAAAGTCGGTTCCACATCGGCCTGATACCCCGGAGCAGTTGGTTCTGTAACCAGCAAATCGTCCGGACTAATGTGGAAAAAGACATTATCCGAGCACTTGATTTTCAATCGAACGTTGCGCTCACCCATATACTCTTCCGGGATAAACACAAGTGCGCTCCCGTCATTGGAAACCCTTTTCGCAATGGTGTCCGGGTAGGTAAAACCATCGTCTACACTAAGCATGATATCGACAAACTTACAATCGACGGGACTGGCCTGGGATTCAGCCGGATTCCAGCGAATGACATTCTTAAATCCTCCGTAGAGTTCATCATCCGGTGTGTTACCCGGTTGGAGGACCCTAAAGGGACCTGCATCACATGCCACCTGGAAGC
>DATFJT010000190.1:0-6106 GCA_035269065.1 Saprospiraceae bacterium
AGTACGAGCTTCAGCGCATTGGGATTGGCGATACAGTATTGCTGAATGAAGGCTTTGCTATCCTGGAAGAAGTGTATATGGATCCGGACAGAAGTAACATCGAAACTTATCCCGGTGACATTCTCTTCGAAGCACAATTCAAGTACCGCTTGTTTAAGGATCGTCCCGGCAAATGGGAATACGCTCGTCCGACCATCATTTTGAGGGGCAATACCGTCAGCAGTTTTCCGGACCGAATGAACGTATTGTGGTCCAAGATCAAGTGGAGTGATCAATTGTGGGAAGACCTCTGGAACCTGGAAAAGAATGCCGATTATCAAAAAGTAAGCCTCAAAATTGGGGAAGAAAGCCAATTTGAAGATTTGAGCCTGCGTCTCCTGTCTTTCTCCAGGGAAGTGCCGGAGGGACGTGTACAATTACAAGAAGGGGACTTGGCCGTGTCGGCTCTGCTGGAGGTAAGCAACGGTGTAGTAAGGGATACTGTTCAACCTGTGTACCTGATCCGTGGTAAAAGCCCGGTACAACTCAAAGAATATTTGCCTCCTTTCCAATTGAACCTGAGGTTCCTCACCCTGAATCCGGAAAGCGAATCGGCAGAATTTGCCTTGTCGCGTGCTGAAGAGGAATACAAATATCCCTTCCTCACAGCCGATGATGCTGGCAGGAAAGATTACATCATTTTGCAAGTCATGCAATTCCCCTGGATCAATTTGTTTTGGTTGGGCACCCTGGCCATGATGGGCGGTTTATTCTATAGCAGTTATGTGCGGAGAAAATATTCCTAAACCTTGAGCCAGTAAATATCTGTCATTTCAGTTTGATTTTTGGTTCAAACTCAATCATTTTATTGTTTTTTACTTCCTCGATCGCGAGTTTACAACAGGTTGTTTTATTCATTCTAGTTGCCAGAGCAATACTGGGATTTCTACTTCACTAAAATCAATGGATTTAAGACAACTGAAATGTAACTCATTGAATCCCAACAACCCAAATCGTAATATTGCAATAGCACTTTTTAGTGCTCGATTTCTTCACTCGCCCATAGCCATATCAAGCGATGAGGCTTGGCATTGATCTGATAGAAACGGATTGATCCAATCCTGATTTGGTCCTTTCCTCAGAACACTGTAAATCTTTTTGCCTTACTTTTGAAAAAACATTCATAGATGCTCAAGATTGGACTCGTCGGATATGGAAACCTAGGTTGGCATTTGCTCCAGCGCCTGCAGTTGAGTATAGAATTGAGACTGGAGCTATGTTCAAGAAGCGAAGCTGTTGCAGAAAACGGAATTGTCAGTGTAGAGTCCTGCAAGGAGTTGAGTGAGGATTTGGACATTGTAATCCTCTGTGTGAATGATCAAAACATATCTGCCGCGGCAGCGGAGCTATCCGAAAAATTGAAAAAAAATGCCCTCGTTTTGCATACCAGCGGCGCGACTTCCATGGATGCCCTCTTAGAAGTCCATAAGCCAGGGGTTCTTTATCCCTTACTTAGCTTCAAAAAAGGGGTTGTGGTAGACTGGGAGCATTGCCCGGTTTTCGTTACATCCGGAAGGAAAGAGGATGGGGATTTGCTGCAAAAGTTTGCGACCTATCTCTCCCCGCAGGTCGTGACCATTGCTGATGATGAAAGACTGCGACTACACGCAGCTGCTGTCTGGGCCAATAATTTTGCCAATTTCATGATGGTCAAGGCTGAGGACTTTTTAGATGCCAAGAATCTTAATTTCAACCACCTGGTTCCGCTCATTCGTCAACACCTCAGACAACTGAATGTCTTCAAACCCTCAGAGATACAAACTGGGCCGGCCGTGCGCAACGACCTCAATACCATGCGCCGTCATCTAGATTTGTTTGAGAATGAAGAGGATCGGAAGCTCTACCTTGAAGTCTCGAAACTGATCCAGGAGAGATTCTTAAACGGGGAACAGTAAAATGAAATCTGTAGCCAAAAAAGAAACAACAAATAAGCGTCGCCTGATCACGCGAGATGACATTCTCGATATTTATCAAAAATGGCGTCAAAGAGGACTGCCTTTCCTATTAAGCAAACTCAATATCAATGCCAATTCCCGCACGAAGAGTGCCTTTGACAACAGCGCTGAAGGCAGAGCCAATTGGTGGATGGTTCCCAAGGTCAGGCGAAGGTGGAATGAAATGATCACCGGAGACCCGACTTTGATCTACGAGTCTTACGTTTATCAGCACTATTTGAACAACAGAAATGATCTCAAAATGCTGTCCGTAGGATCAGGCGTATGCAGCCACGAGCTCAATTTTGCCAAACAGGGCATTTTCAAGGAAGTGATCTGTGTAGACATGGCTGAAAACCTCCTTCAAAAGGCCAGTAAAACAGCTCATAAAGAGGATTTGAGCGCCATGCAATTCGTATCAGAAAGCATCTATAATCTTGAATTCGAAAAGAATCGCTTCGATGTTATCCTTTTTCATGCCTCCCTCCATCATTTTCCTGACATTGATCACTTTCTCAAGGAAATCATAGGGCCCTGGTTAAAGCCCAATGGATACATCATCATCAATGAATACGTCGGAGCCAATCGAATGCAATACCCCAGGCATCAAATCACTGCCATCAACAAAGGCTTGCAATTGATCCCTGATCACCTCAAGATCAGGCAATACTCAAATTTGATTAAAAAACAATTTCGCGGACCCGGTTGGATCAGAATGATTGTGGCAGATCCATCTGAATGTGTTGATTCAGAAAGTATTTTGCCTGCTTTGAGAACCAAGTTCAAGGTATTGGAAGAAAAACCTTATGGTGGCAATTTATTGATGTCCATCCTCAAGGACATTGCACATCACTTCACTGATGAAGAGGATCAGATAGCACAGGATACCCTACGTCAACTTTTTGACTTTGAAGATTTGTACCTAAAAAAGTATCCGAGCGATTTTCTTTTCGGTATTTATCAAAAAACAGAAGATTAAACAGCGTCGTCTTTCAGCATACGCTCTACAAACGATTCAACAAGCAACAGGCCATTGTGGAAATGATGGTTGTTATTGATAATGACATCCACTGAATCGCGGTAGGGGGCTATGAATTTCTCATAACTGGGAGAAACATGATGCTCATAACGATAAAGCACATCATCCAGGGGGTAATTCCTCTCATAGCGATCCCTGGAAATACGACGGATGACTTTTAATTCTTCTTTGGCATGAATGAAGATACTTAAGTCCAGCAACTCCCTGATTTCAGCATAATGCAGAATAAAGAGCCCTTCGATGATCATCACCTTGCCAGGGTGATAGGTCATTTTGGTCGGTGTTGCCAGGTCATTATTGAAGGTGTATTCCGTCTTCTGAATTGATTGCCCACGCAGAAGTTTCAGCACATCTCCATGAAAATAGTTTCGATCAATGCTTTCGGGCAGATCGAAATTGCGCATGCCCCGGCCATCTTTTTCCTGCTTTTCTCTGGGCTTGTAATACATATCCTGGGAAATAAAGCACACATCATCTTTAGAAAAACGCTTCTTTAGCTGGCGTACAAAGCTGGATTTGCCAGACCCGCTACCCCCGGAAACACCAATAACAAAGGAATTGAACTTCATGGTCGATAAATTTAATTACTGGCACCTAATACTCCTAATTTTTGAATCAATTAAAGTTCTGCTAACTTTAACCGGCTAATGATAACTCGATGGATTTAGTAGAAGATGCCGGGCGCGCGGCCTTGTGTATAGTGGTGCTTTTAGGAATATGTTATGTATTCAGTACGGACCGTAAAGCCATTAATAGGCGCCTGGTGATCTCTGGGATTCTTTTACAGATCGTCCTGGCCCTCTTAATTCTCAAAGTCCCGTTTGTCAGCCTTATTTTTGATTACATCGCGGGGTTCTTCACCCAAATACTCTCCTATTCAGATGCCGGAGCAGAGTTTCTCTTCGGTCCTTTGGTGGCTGATTTGGATAGCTTCGGGGTTATATTTGCCTTTCGCGTGCTGCCGACCATTGTCTTCTTTTCAGCCCTTACTTCCATCCTGTATTTTTTCGGCATCCTGCAGTGGATCATTCAGGGTGTTGCCTGGGTAATGAACAAAACCATGGGACTGAGTGGTCCTGAAAGCCTGGCCGCTGCTGCGAATGTATTTATCGGGCAAACGGAGGCTCCACTCGTCGTGAAACCCTACCTCGAAGGCATGACCAAATCCGAAATCCTGTGCCTCATGACCGGCGGTATGGCCACCATCGCCGGGAGCGTTTTTACGGCCTTCGTGGGTTATTTGGGTGGTGATGATCCTGTCCTACAGGCCTATTTTGCCAAGCATTTGCTGACCGCCTCTATTATGAGCGCCCCGGCAGCGATTGTAGCAGCAAAGATTCTTGTACCGGAAAAAAAAGATTTCAGCAGGGAAAAAGATACCAGCATTCACGAAGAAAAATCAAGCAATGTACTGGACGCTATTAGCAAAGGAACTACAGATGGTTTGAAGCTGGCAGTGAATGTGGGTGCCATGCTACTCGTGTTCACCGCCTTGATCTTCATGATGAACCAGATTCTGATGGGTACAATCGGGAACTGGACGGGGTGGAATGAGATGGTTGCTGCTTCTACCGACGGCAGGTTCCAGGGGTTCAGCTTTACTTACCTGCTGGGGCTAATTTTTGCGCCTTTCGCCTGGCTCCTGGGTACACCCCTGGAAGATATCTTGCTCGTCGGGCAATTACTCGGCCAAAAGACTGTCATCAATGAATTTGTGGCCTACGCCGAGCTCAACAATTTGCGCCAGGCTGGTATCTCCCTCGATCCAAAGTCCCTGATCATTGCCACCTATGCCTTGTGCGGATTCTCGAATTTCGCCTCCATTGGCATCCAAATTGGCGGCATCAGTGCCCTGGCACCCAATCAGAGGGAAAATCTCACGCGCTATGGCATGCGTGCCCTGCTCGGAGGCACCGTGGCTTGTTTTTTGACGGCTGCCATTGCAGGTGTGGTGGTTGGATAAAATGATGAATTGTTGATTTGAGGATGCGATAAACTGATGATTTGAGTTATTTATTTATTCTTCTGGCTGGATCTTTACAAATTATAAGCAAAGGAATATGGCTTTAACAACCATAATCATTCTCGCCATTATTGTCATCCACCTCATCGCCGGGTTTGGATTTCTGATCTACAAATTGTCACCAAGAAAAGGGGAAGACCTGGAGAGCTATGATTCGGATGAGAAGGATGATGCCGCTGGGAATAAATGAGATCCATATTGCTGATTTCTTTCACTTGATATTCCTACCAAGTCTTGGTATATTTTTCCAAAGAAAATTTATGGCAAAGAATACCTCCGTCTTACTAGGCGACCATTTTGATGACTTCATTCAACGACAGATAAGTACAGGGCAATTCTCTTCTGCGAGCGAAGTCATTCGGGCCGCCTTGCGAATTCTTGAATACGAGCAAGAAAAAAAATCAGCCTTGATAGAGGCTTTAAAAAAAGGGGAACAATCAGGGTTCATAAAGGAATTCGATCGCAACAGTTTTTTATCAGAAATAAAAGATCGATACGGGGCAGGCTGATGACGTATAGAATTAATAATGCGGCCTATGACGACCTTGAGAAAATTTGGTTGTACACAGCTGAAAATTGGTCTTTAAAGCAGGCGGACAAATACCTCAATTTGATTATGGATGGAATCGAAATATTGGCAGATAGTCCCAAGTTGGACGTGATAGGAGTTCTTTGAGAAATGGGTACTACAGCATCGGAATTGAATCTCATATTGTTTTCTACAGGATCCCTGCGGAATATGTAGAGATCATTAGAGTATTGCATCAAAAAATGGACCTTGAAAGCAACTTATTTAGGGGATGAAAGGCTTTTGCCGGCCACTTACTCCTCCACCCACACCGATTGGCCATATCCCACCAGCAGCGTATCTCCGTGTTCTATTTGCGAAATCCAGGAATCGATTACTGCCGCATCATCACCGACCTCTATTCCGTCCAGTGTATTGAGAATTGGTGTCTCTCTGCGCCAGACCTGACCATTTAATTCCGAATAGTCAATGTGTACCCCAGCCCAATAATTCCACATAAATTCTCCCCTGGCTTCATTGTAGGTCCAATCTGTGGGGATAAA
>DATFJT010000191.1:0-6523 GCA_035269065.1 Saprospiraceae bacterium
CCTAAAAAAACATTTGCCAATACAACCCATGTCCAGTTTGGGGCAAATATTAATATGATGGAAACTGGTAATGCAAACAACCAACCGACGATCAGCAGTTTTCGACGACCGACTTTATTGGCAAGACGCCCGGTGTAATAATTGGCTATTGCTTTGGAAATACCAAACGCTGTAATGAAGGATAACATGGCCGTTTTAGATGCCACTGCAAATTCTTCTTCTGCAAATTGAGGAAATATGCTTCGCTCAAGTCCGACCATGCCGCCCACGAAGGCATTTACGATTACCAGCAAGGTAAATTGCTGCCAATTTTCTTTCAACCCCAGTTGTACTTTTTCATTATTGATGCGCAATAGATTTATATGCCATGTGGTCAAGATCTCTCAAAATACAAGATAATGTTTAGGAAAGAACAGCCGGTGGAGTAAGGGGTAACATGCCCGAGAATTAGGCGCTTTACCAATAAGTCCAATTGTCAGTAATCATTGAACTTTTTAATTCAAATAGTAGAGCCTTACAAGAAAAGCTTCTATTTAATAAGGCGCTTTTGATTTGATCAACGCTTAGAACGCGATGGCTAACTTATTGGTAAAGCGCCTTATTCTTAGAGGCATAAAAAATGAAGTCGCTACATCAGTTGAGATATAACTGTTCCATGCCCCCAACTTTGATCAATGATCGATTTTATCGTCTACGACCAGAGTAATACATCGCTTCCCCCTTTCCGAATCCATAACTAAAGCCGAGCGTAATAAATCTCCCCCGACGGCTCCAGGAATAAAGGTAAAAATCTTCATTATCGATGGTATTCTGGCGAACTCGCGAAGCAAAGATGTCTCTGATACTGAAATTAAACACCCCTTTACCATTCATAATTTTGTATCGAAAGCCAAAATCAGCGAATAAATTGTATCGCAGGAGTCCCTGCACTGTTTGCTCCCTGGACTGATAACGTGCAGTCACCTCCAGGTCCAGTGATTTGCTGACCTTATATTTGGTAATCACTTTTGCCGACCATTGATCTGCCGTAAAATCAAAGTTTTGGCCCTCGAAAGATCCATTTCTTACAAAAACATTGTAATTGGCATCCCCATTGAACGTAATTTTCCTGAATGGCGTGTACTTAAAATTAAGCTCTAACCCTGTAGCCTTATTGGTTCCGATATTCTGCGGAATCCATGTATTGACACCGTCCTTAAAAAGAGAAACCCTCTCCACTTTATCCGTAGTGTAGCGGTGATAGACATTGACATTGAATGAACTATTGTCCATAATAAATATGGCACCCACTTCATAGCTGTCCGTAAATTCGGGAAGCAAATTCGGGTTACCTGCCCTGATATTGAAATTGTTTCTAATGTTGAAAAAAGGATTGAGGTCCCAGAGGCGCGGCCTAAAAATCCGCCTGGAATATCCTGCTTGAAAAGAAACTCTTTCTGAAAACTTATAGGAAGTATGTGCGGTGGGAAACAAATTTGTAAAAATTTGGCTGTTGCCTTCATCAGTATCCACAAGGTAGGTTCTGAGATCAGTATTTTCCACTCTCAATCCCAATTTGACTCCCCAGACATTACCCTCGTAAGAACCGGTTCCATAAGCCCCTAAAACATCCTGGCTGTACTCGAACAAGTTGGTCTGCCCCGGGTCCTTCTCGAAGCTACCATCATTCGTTTCATTCTGAACTTCGAAATCATTGTCGACATCATTAATGAGGTAATGTAGGCCAGTTTCCATGGTCCATTTATCATTAAATGGCTTCGTATAATCAAGAATGAAGGTGTATTTACCTTCGCTAAAGGCAGTTGCAGTAAGCTGATCAATGCGTTCCGCTGCACCCGCCTTTGCCTCATGGGTAAATACGGAGGATTGTTCCTTGCCGAAATAATTGCCTATAGCGCTAAACAGTAATTTGTGGTCCTCATCATCGGTGAATTCGCGTTTGTACTGCAATTCGTATTGAAGTTTTGGATTCGTCGCAGAGGTTTCCTCTTTTCTTATCCAACGTTCATCTTCCACTCCATATGTGCGTTTTATAAAATCAAACTCAGATGGCTGTTCCTCTATTTCGTAAGCAAAGCTGCCGGAAAGAGTCACAACATTGTGTGAATCAATATAGAAATCAGACCCCAAAACTGCATTGTAGAACTGTTCATTACGAAATTGAATGCCCTCAGATATTATTTCAGTTTGGCTTCCTTTGTCCCTGTTGATGTTTTCCATTTCTCTGGGCAGTTCGCGATAACCAAGCCCCAATTGAGTAAAAAGATTAAATCGATCTGTACGCTTATTCATGCTGAAACCGATGCTGTGATTATGAGGAACACCCGTATTGATAGAAACACTACCATTGGCTCCCTTCTTTTCTTCTTTCTTCAGCACTATGTTGAGGATTCCGGCGGTTCCCTGAGCTTCGTATTTCGCAGAAGGATTGGTGATGACCTCGACACGCTCGATCATATCTGCAGTAATGGTCCCCAGGGCATTGCTCGATCCGTCTGCCAAAACAGAAGGTTTACCATCGATGAGAATTTGAACTCCTGTGGCTCCACGCAATGAAATTTCACCTTCAATGTTGACGTTCACTGATGGAACATTGTTCAGCACCTCCAATGCGCTTGCTCCTGTACTACTGAGATCCTTCCCGACATTAAAGACTCTTTTGTCAAGTTTAAATTCCGTCGTGGAGCGCTCTCCTTCTACCACGACCTCATCTAGTTGAGCTGCGTCTTCATAAATAAGTATGTTTCCTACATCTGCAACACCTGACTTAAAGACAAGATTGTCTATAATTTTACTTTGAAAGCCGATAAAACGAACTTCTAAGATTACTACATCTGTATCCAAATCCACTTTAAACAAACCTCCATTTCCCGTGGTAGCACCAGCCACTACAGCCTCAGATTCCTTTTCTTTCAATATGACTGTAGCATAATCAACGGGATTACCAGAGTTGCCCTCAAGCACTCTACCTCGTATCTCAAATTGTGCGCTCAGGGGGATAGCCAAAAGCGCCACAAGCAAAGTTGTTAGAATTCTCATCAGCAGATTATTTCCTCGCTAGTGTAATGCATTAAATCCTAGAATTGTTAACACAATTAAAAATCAGATGAGAAAACCGATAGGACATTATTTCAATGGATGTGAGCCCAGCAGGTCAAGGACTGTTATGATATATTCGACTATCAATTCTCAAAAAAATGTCCTCTATCAAGATTCCGGAAGAAATCTGAAAAGATATTTTTAAGGTTTATCTCTTCAAAATATAACGAACTCCAAGACTGCCATATCCAGCACCAAAAGCACTTAGATTGGTCTCCCCAATAAATATGGTTGGAATCCAATCAATAGTGATCTGAACGGGATGGTCACTGAGGGTGTAATCCAATCCCAGGTAACCCTGTAAGCCTAACGAGGTAGAAGGAAGACCATCTAAAGCAGTATCTGTGTAATTCCAGAAGAAAATAGAGGCTCCTGCACCATAATACCACTGCAGACCCTCAATTACATCCTCTAAAGGCTGATGAATCTGGTAAGCCCCGCTAATATTGAGCCAGCCTCCGAAACCATAAGATCGGAATCCGGCGTAAACTTCGAATGCTGAAGATTCAGAGACAAAGGTCTTGTAACTTGCAGAGAAAGGGCTTCCCAATCTTGCCCCAACTGCAGATTGATAAAAATCCTGAGCAAACAAGCTTCCCATAAAACCAACGGATAGGACAAGAGCAAAAATGAACCTGTTCATACAACCAAATTTTTTTCTTTATAAAAAGCGTTTGCTGATATTTATCCCTTTTGTCAACAACTCGAGAACATTATAAATATACAGCTTTTCATGAAATTCTCCATGGATAACACCGTACCTCATTTGTACTTCTTCATCGGCGGGTGTTTTATCGCAATTCAAAAGTTTAGCTTAGGAAAACCAGGTAAAAATGTCACGAATAATACGAATGTCTTCAAAATTTATGCGAACAAATATGCAGATCAAAGGATTGTTCTAGATTACAGTAAATAAAAAAAGCATTGATGTCTGAAAAAAAATACTACGACCCTAAAGACCTGAAAAACTTTCCTAAAATTGTTGAATTCCAAAAGGAATATGGGGAAAAATTCTTTGACTGGTATACCACTGTTTTCGAAGATGGTGCCTTGTCTAAACGGGAAAAAGCACTAATAGCACTGGCCGTTGCACATTCAGAGTATTGCCCGTACTGTATTGAGGCCTATTCGGAGGAGTGCCTAAAATTAGGGGCCGACGAGGAACAAATGATGGAAGCTGTGCACGTGGCAGCGGCAATTAAAAGTGGTGCCAGCCTTGTCCACAGTACTCAAATGATGAATCATGTCAAAAAATTATCCATGTAATGGGCGTCAAGCAACGATCTAAATCCCTAAAGTCAAGATCCAGCGAGTTTTCTGATACTTTTTTGCAATTGGATGTGCTCAATGGGAAAAAATTGGTGGAAAATCAGTTTACCGGCTTTCAAGAAAAATTAAAAGAAACCAGGGGCATGGAAGAACTCCGCCCTAAAGAACCGGACATCCTTCAAATCAACATTGGCAAGCTTTGCAATCAATCTTGTGCACACTGCCATGTGGACGCGGGTCCCGATCGAAAGGAGGAAAATATGGGACGGCAAACCCTCGAAAAATGTCTTGACATTCTGGATCAGACGAATATTCAAACTGTGGATATCACGGGTGGAGCACCAGAAATGAATCCTCATTTTAGATGGTTCATAGAGGAATGCTCCCGCCGTGATAAAACGATTATTGATCGTTGCAACCTCACCATCATCAGGGCCAATAAAAAGTACCATGATCTGCCCGGGTTTTTTAAACAACACAAAGTGCAAGTCGTCTCTTCTCTTCCATCATTCAGCAAGAGGCGAACAGATACGCAGAGAGGGGACGGAGTCTTCGACGATTCTATTGCAGCACTTAAAATGCTGAACGAGGTCGGCTATGGACGGGACCCGGAATTAGAGCTGAATTTGGTCTACAATCCTACCGGCGCGTTTTTGCCCGGCTCTCAAGCCACATTAGAAGCTGATTTCAAAAGGCAACTCAAAAGAAAATTTGACATCGACTTCAACCAACTCTTTGTTATCACCAATCTACCCATTAGTCGCTTTCTGGAATACCTAATCAACACAGGCAACTACGAAGATTACATGACAGAATTGGTCAATGCCTTTAATCCGGGCACGGTTGATGGATTGATGTGTCGCAACACCTTATCCATCAGCTGGGATGGATACATCTACGATTGCGATTTTAATCAAATGCTCGATCTTAAAGTCAATGGAAGTTCCCAGCACATTGACAATTTTGATTTGGAGGAATTGAAAAAGCGAAATATTGTGATCAATCAACATTGTTACGGTTGTACTGCAGGTGCAGGCTCAAGTTGCGGCGGAGAAATTTCCTGATTTCAATTTCAAAAAATCAATTGTTTGGTGCTTTTCAAATTGAGGATCTGATATCACACTGTAAAGGTTCCGGTTCTTGTTTCTAAAGCTGCCCAAAATGCTTTTCGGCATCACTATTTCCACCTCATCACAACGAGCTAAACCTTTGCCTCTTGCAGGTTTTTCTATTTTCCCGGAACTTATTCAACCTTATTTATACTTTTTTGTATAAAATAGTACATTTGCAACTCCTCCGCATCAGTCATTATCTAAAACTGGTCGGAAGGAATCTAAAAATGCCAATAAAATACCACTATGAGTGAATCAATGCAAACGTTGGAACAGCATACGAAAAGTGACTATAAATTCGGCTTTTCTGACAATATTGAGACAGATAAAATTCCCAAAGGACTTAGTGAAAATACGGTTCGTCTTATCTCTGAAAAGAAAAATGAGCCGGAATGGATGTTGGAGTGGCGACTCAAAGCCTACCAACAGTTTCTCAAAATGAAAGAGCCGAATTGGGTAAATGTTTCTTACCCTCCTATCGACTTGCAAGACATATATTATTACGCTGCTCCCAAGAAAAAACCTCAGTATGAAAGCCTAGATGAGGTGGACCCCGAGTTGCTCAGAACTTTTGAAAAACTAGGAATTCCCCTCGATGAGCAAAAAATGCTTGCGGGCGTGGCTGTGGATGCCGTATTGGATAGTGTATCGGTCAAAACAACCTACAAAGAAAAGCTGGCTGAATTGGGTATCATTTTTTGCTCATTCAGTGAGGCAGTGCAGGATCATCCCGAATTGATCAAAAAATACCTGGGCACAGTGGTCCCTACGAATGATAATTATTTTGCTTCGCTGAACTCGGCTGTTTTCAGTGATGGGTCATTTGTTTACATTCCAAAAGGAGTGAAGTGTCCGATGGAACTCTCCACCTATTTCAGAATCAACGAACGCGACACAGGCCAGTTCGAGCGCACCTTGATTATCGCAGAAGAGGGAGCTTCGGTAAGTTACCTCGAAGGATGTACAGCACCCATGCGTGACGAGAATCAATTGCACGCGGCAGTCGTAGAGCTGATAGCCCTGGATGACGCGAAAATCAAATA
>DATFJT010000192.1:0-3123 GCA_035269065.1 Saprospiraceae bacterium
ATTATCTCCTCGGCTGGAATGGCAAACAGTGCAGCGATTGAAATGACAAGATAAATCAATACAGCCAAAGCAATGGCAGCATAGATCGCCCTCGGTATATTTTTTTCGGGTCTCGTCATTTCATTGACGGCATTTATGACCAACTGAAATCCCTCGTAAGCTACAAACGTGATGGAGGCGACAATTAGAATGGAAAAAACACTTGAGTTTTTAGCGTCTGTAGCCATATTGTCAATGAATGTCTCAAAATCAGTAGTACCGTTCTGTATCAGTACGACTGATATAATGGTTAAAAGAATCAACTTGGTATAAACCATCAAGTCTTCAATTTTCCCCATACCATTTACACTCCAAACATTAATCATGGTGAAAATCCCAATTACACCAATTGCGATTGACTTTCTAATCCAAATATTATTGGCAAAATCAGTACTGCTAATCGCATAGGATGAAAATGTATAAGCATAAAGTGCGAGAGTACTTATGTAACCAAATATGATAAACCAACCAATGGCAGCAGCTGAAAAATGTGATTCAGGGTATGTTCTTTTATAAAAAGAATAAGTAGCACCCTCGTCTCTGTAATACAGTCCCAACTTTACATAGGAATAGGCAGCCAAAGAGGCAATAATTCCACCTATCACAATGGCGATAGGGGTCAAGCTGCCTATCATTGAGACGGAGAGGCCAAGTATGGTGAAAATTCCACCTCCCACCATTCCTCCCAGGGCAATGGCAACTAGTTCGGCCAATCCTAATTCTTTTTTTCTTTGTCTGTGTATGCTCATTTCATTCAATTATTCAGCAGTGGGGAAGTCATTGGTGCTTTCTAATTGACTAAATCTATTCCAAAAAGTTTATTATTTGGTTGTAGCGTCGATATCTTAATCCTTTTAATTTTTAGTGGAAATTACATTTGAGTAATTGCGATATTGGGATGTGAGCGAATTTCATTCCTTTTCCTTTTCCTTATCTTTGATAAAGCTATTTGCAATTAACAAAATTAAAGGAAATCCAACTATCCAACCCCACTTCATATCCTTCATATTGTAAGTATCGTTATATAAGAATGGAGCTGTTTCATTAAGTACTATAATTGAAAAGAGCAATATTGCCTGGACATATTTATTCATTTTCATATTCATTGTTTTAGTAGTTACTTGGTTTAAGTTTTTAAATCTTATTTTTACGTAATATTTCTTTCTTTAGTTTTTTAAAGTGTGAACAGCGAATGGTAGACTTTTTTTAATAATGAAAGCTTGTATGAATTTCCATTCTGCTATCCTTGATCTCAGTTGTGTCATACTTTTCTCGTCATCATAGCCACTAGTGATTTGGCAGGGTTCAGTGTTCCGAAGGGTGTCGCAAATAGGTGTTGTCATAGCACGTTTTTATTTAGATCTTAATTGATTCGGTGTTTGTTTTATACTTGCTGATTTGATAATTTCATTTATTCTGTTTTGTCTGGTTTCTTCTTTTTTTGCAGAAAAAACCCAATAGAGCAACAGCTTTTTGTTGGAATTGGATAATGTTTCAAAGTATGCCTTGGCTTTTGGCAGATTGGCCAGCGCCTTTGCAAGATCTTTTGGTACTTCAAGGTTTTCAACGCTATCCAAAATGCTCCAAGAACCATTGGCTTTGGCCAATTGAATACTTTTGAGGCCTGCCTCTTTCATCAGCCCTTGAGCAATGAGGTTTTCGACTTTGGTCTTATTAACTCTTGACCAATTACTTTTTGGTTTGCGCTTGCTGAAATACTGCTTGTAGCACTCAGTATCCATAGTTTTCTTCACGCTATCAATCCACCCGTAACAGAGCGCTTGGTCTACCGCATGACCCCAACTCAAATTATGATGGGGCGATTTTGTTTTGTAGAAGATGAGCCAAACGGCTTCTTTTTGCTGATGGTTTTCTTCTAGCCATAGCCGCCAATCGTTGCTGTCTCTGGGACAATACTCTTCGATTATATTCATATTGGTAGGTTCGCTTCTTAAGCGTTTGGAGTTTAATTGTGTTGAATCTAGCATTCTTTTTTCATTATTTCCTATTCTGACTAATGGTTTACACTAGGCTTTTAGCAGTTTTAAAGCACCTACTGATCCACCGGGCTTGAACTCGGCTAAAGTGCGCAAGAAGTTGACTAATTATTTGCCAAATCACGATGACAACTTTCCGATGAACTGCCTTTCTCTATTTTATGTAGTGCTTGCGGGACTTCATTTAGCGCATACTCTTTCGACAATCGGATTAACTTTCCTCTCTTCAGCCAATTCGCAGATGAACTGTAAATCGGCCCGGTCGGTTTACGCTTGAAAGTTTGTCATTCTTTTTACTTCGGTTTCGCACTTCCAGGGATCTCAGAAAAAGGCGTTCATTGAAAAGGCAGACGAAACTTCAGCTCTTTTGCTTTTGAATATACGGCTGATCGTCATTACCGAGCGATTTCCAACTACGTCAAAAATCAGATCAGATGTCTTTTTTTTAATAAAATCCTGGGCGGTGTAGTCAATTACCTGATCTGCTCCTTGTGATAAAGCATTTTCTAACTTGCGCGTATTCCATACCGCAATGACTTTGCGGCCTAGGGCTTTGGCTATTTTGGATGGTAAAGCCTACAAACCCTCCTGGGGCTCCATTGATTAAAACCTCCTGGTTTGTCTTTATTTTGTCAACGATTCGAAGTCCTTGCAATGCGGTGACAGCAGCCATGGGCGAGGCAGTTGCTTCTAGTAATGTAAGTTTAGATGGTTTTTTGGCTAATCGTTGAATATCCGCGATAACATATTCAGCAAAACCCCCAAATCCAGCTCTTGATAGATCTCCATAAACTTCATCTACTGCCTTCAGTTGGTTAACTTTCCTGCCTGTCCGTTTGACGTTCCCGGCAATTTCGGCGCCTAAAAATTATTTTGATTTGAGCATTTCTTCTACTAATCGCACCGGGAAAGGTTGGCCTCTTAATAGGTATGCATCGGCTCGATTGACGGAAGCTGCTGTAAATTTTATCAATACTCATTGGGTTTGGAATCTAACACCATCCCTTTCAACATTTTCTGGATCACCACGGTAATGGCCTTGTGCACTTTCTCCGGAATAATACCGTTATGCTGCCGCTGCGTAAGT
>DATFJT010000193.1:0-4372 GCA_035269065.1 Saprospiraceae bacterium
TCATCATTTGATCCTTAATGGCGTCTTCGATTGTAGCGCGTTCTCCTGTATGCATGTCTTTAGCAAAAAATCTCGCAGAGACATCTGAAACCGATGATCTAAAGACTGGGAGTATGAGATCTTTCTCATATTGTGTACCTATTTGTCTTAGAATATCTGGTGCTTCCCTGGCTTGAACATTGTAAAGAATGGATACCTCGGACTGGATATTCAAACCTTCCTTTGATGGAATATTTAAATTCACCTCCAGGTTTTCTGTTTGGGTGTTTATTTTGATGACACGGGTCGTAAAGGGATTGAAAGTTTTTAGTCCCTCCGTATATATATCGTTGGAATACTTACCAAATTTTCTTTTTACGGCAACTTCTCCCTGGCGTACGACCACACAGGAACTGAGAATGCCTGCCAGGATTAGAATTCCGAGAAATGACTTCAGTTTCATAGGCTATATTTTAGAGCTTAACTTTTTAATAGTAGATCTAAGCTTTAAGATAAAATAGTAATACTATTATAACTGAGAAAAAGGACTTTTGTTTTATATAGGCACATAAAATTTTAGCCATGCGCACAGCATGTTCAAAATGGTAAACTAATAAGTATCAGAAAATACTACAGATCAGCGAGCGTGAGACTTTGGCCTTGTATGATTCGCCCCCGATCATTCCGATCCAACAAGCCTATTTCTGTATCCAGGTCGTGTTCATAATACAATAAGTACTGCTTCTCCAGTGCTTCACCTAGAAATTCGGTTTTCTCTTCTAAAGTAACCAAGGGTTGAATATCGTAGGACATGATATAAGGCAATCCGATGTGGTGTTTGGATGGCATGAGGTCGGCACAATAGACCAGTTTAGTGCCCTTGTATGGAATGAGTAGGTGCATCATGTGGCTCGTATGCCCATGGCTCAAGCGTATTTCTATACCGTCATGCCACTGCATGCGGTCCTTGAAGTCAAGGAATTCTGCGACACCTTCTTCAGCCAGGGGAACGAAGTTTTCTTTGAGAAAAGACGCCTTCTCGCGCATATTCGGTTCGATCGCCCAATCGTAGTGCTTTTGATGCATCCAGTATTTCGCATTGGGAAAGGTGGGCACTAGCTTTCCGGACTTATTCCTGGAAACGGCGCCTCCAACATGATCAAAATGTAAATGTGTAATGAATACATCTGTAATGTCTTCCGCCTTTACGCCCTGTTCTTGCAGGGATCCCAGTAAATTGTAGGGACCATGCGGTTCGAAATGGCTGCGAAACTTTTCGTCTTGCTTATCTCCCATACCGGTATCTACGAGAATGTTCCTGTCACCCGTTTGTATCAATAAACAGCGCATACACCAGCTGCACATGTTATTGTTGTCTGCCTTAATTTTCCTGGACCAAAGTTGCTTGGGTACGATCCCGAACATAGCTCCGCCATCCAATTTGAAGTATCCTGCTTGTATGGAAGTGAGTTTCATAAAAAACCTATTTGTCCTTTAGTTTCTTTTTTAAGATCAGTTTTTAAGCGAGCCATGTAAGTGGCAGAAAAAGCGCAGTCTTTACCCTTATTTTCCACTTTCCCGTTGGCTCTGTCAAGTGCCTGCTGGTAATTATGGGTTGTAAGTACACCGAAAAGGCAGGGTACATTGCTCATAAGGCCCAATTGCATAAGACCGGTCGAAACGGCTTCATTGATAAATCGATCGTGCTCTGTCTCTCCCTTTATGACACAACCCAGCGCGATAATGGCGTCACAGTCATGATAAGACAGCATGAATTTGGCTGCGGAAGGAAGCTCGTAGGTGCCTGGAACAAAGGCTGTATGTATCTTGTCCTTATCTGCCCCCAACTCTGTCAGGGCCTTGGTGCATTCGTCAAAAAGTGTATGTGTGATATCCCGATTCCACTGGGCACAAACCACGCCGAAGGTAAATTCGTTGTCGTGTTTCAAATCACTGAGGTCGATATTCGCGAGCCATCCATCTTTCATAAATCAAGTATTTTTACCCTTGACAAAAGGAAATGTGATCAACCAACCCGCGAGTACAGTTTGTCCTAATTGAGAAGTGCAATGTATTTGTCTGCTTCTCTGGCACGTGCGGTGTTGGGATAATCTGCCTTCAGCTGTTCAAAAGCTTCCAGCGCCTCTTCGGTGTTGCCCTGCTTGTAATGAAGAAGTGCCAATCGTTCGAGATAAATTGAACTTACGGCATCCACTTCATCTGTCTGGACTGCTTTTTTATAATTTTTTAATGCCGTATCGAATTCACCCAACTCTGAGTAGGCATCACCCAGCGCTCCAAATTTGGTGATTCTGAGGCCGTCATCTGTTGTTTTAAAGTCTTCAAGATACTCAATGGCTTCTTCGTAGCTGCCCAAATTGAGGTAGCTGATACCTGCATAGTAATTGGCCAGATTACCCGTTGGCGTGCCTCCGTACTCGTCGATAATGTCAAGAAAGCCCATGAAGCCTCCGCCCGGATTGGTGAGCGCCTGGCTGAAACTGTCTCTTTCAAATTGTAATTCTGCCTGGTAAATTTCAGCAATGGCTCGATCTGATTGAGGCTTTTTTACAAAATTCATATAGGCGTAATAGCCCCCTACGATAAGGATGATACCTGCTAATACTCCGAGAATAATATTCTGATTCTCTTCAAAGAATTCACTGGCGCGGTCTGTAGTCTGGCCAATGTCTACGAGTAAGTCCTCGTCCTGTCCTTTGTTCTTGTTGCTTCTCTTGTGCTTTGTCATAGCCTTCGCGTTAAAAATTGGGGCAAAGATAGAGAAAAGATGCCTGTATTTTTAATTTATTTCTCAACAACTTGAAGGTCGTCTTTTATCTGTTTATGGCCTTTCTGAGCATACCATAATATAGAAGAAACACTCATAGCATCAGATATTTCTCCTTTCCCTATCATTTTGATGCAGTGTTCTATGGTGGCATATTGAAGGTCTATCTTTTCCGTGTGCTCCGGTTGCGCTTCCTGGGCTTCCATTTCCGTAGCCAGATAAATTATGGCGCGCTCATCTGTTACGGAGTTGGATGTATGCAGGAGCATGGCCTGCTTCCAAAAGTTGGCTTGCCAACCCGTTTCTTCAAGTAATTCCCGTTGTGCAGCTCTCAGCGGGTCATCCCCCAAAAGGCAACCGCCTTCCGGGATTTCCCAGGCGTATTCGTTGAGGGTATATCTTTTCTGTCCGACCAATACCAATCGACCATCCTTGAGCACGGGGATTATCCCTACGGCCAGGTTTTTAAAGTGGACTTTTCCGTAAATGGCATCGGTGTCGTTGGGTGTTTTGACTTCCCGGTGACTGATTTTTACCCATGGATTGTCGTAAATTGCTTTAGCCCGAATGGTTGTCCAATCACTCATGGCTCTAATTGAAAGTGGTTAATCTTTCTATGAAAAACGGAATGACTTTCATAGGACCAAATAGAATCGTGAGTAATAATCCGGCCAATGCTCCGTATAAATGCGCCTCGTGGTCAATGAGGTCTCCTCCCTTTTTGCTCATATACTGAGAGTAGGCCAGATAGCCCAGAGCGGCAATAATTCCCGGTATACCAATGACTCCGTAGAGATACACCATCTCCCAGGGATAGAACAAAATGTAGGCAAACAGCACACCTGAAACTCCACCTGAAGCTCCGATGCTTGAAAAGCCAGGATTGTTCTGATGGGTGAAGTAAGTTTTGATATTGGCTGACACAACTGAAACGACGAAGAGCAAAATGAAATATACAGGACCCCGGTCGCCAAAAAAAGCACCATAAGCCGCCTCCACAGCCTGTCCAAAAGAATAAAGCACGAAGGCATTGATAAGCAGATGAAGCCATCCTCCATGTATAAATCCTGCTGTCAGCCATCTGTACCACTCGTTTGTCTGTTTTTCACGGTACGGGTAGTGCTTTAATTGCTCAAACAACTGTTGATTTTGGAATGCCATGATGGAAGGCACGACAATGAGTATGGTCAGAATGTTCGTGATCATTTAATCGTTGTGGTATTTTTCGTTGGCAATGATAGTGAAAGCGCGGTACAATTGTTCCATAAATAAAACACGTATGAGATGATGTGGAAAGGTCATTTTTGATAGACTGAGCTTACTTTGCGCCAGATCATAAAGCTGAGGGTCAAATCCATAAGGGCCGCCAGATAGAAATATCAATCTGCTTTGCCCGAAGTAATTCTCATGCGACTGCAAAAATGAGGCGAATTCCCTGGATGTTTTTTGCTTTCCTTTCTCATCTAAAAGTACCAGGCGATAGGAGCCTTTGATGCCTTTGTCGATTTTTTTGAGAACCAGCTCCGCTTCGGCCTTTTTCTGTGTACGAGGGTCGTTACCATGGGACAACCGGGCGTTATCAATGATTTCAAGGTCCGTATTGCG
>DATFJT010000194.1:0-3945 GCA_035269065.1 Saprospiraceae bacterium
TGCTGCCGCTGCTGTTGTCTTGCCGGAATCTTGTACTCTGCCCGGCCTGAGGGACAGCAAAAAACTCTCGCTTGTTCAAAGGACAGAATTGCGGGAGCAGATCCAGGAAATCGCTTTGGACTGGTGTGTTTGTTTTGTGGATGAGCGAGAGATTGATGCCGTCAACATTCTCAATGCCTCCTATTTGGCGATGAACCGCGCTGTACATTTCTTATCAGAACCTCCGGATTTCTTACTTGTGGATGGCAATCGGTTTAAGAAAGAACATTTGATTCCTCATCAATGTGTGATTAAGGGGGATGATACCTACTTATCTATTGCCGCTGCATCCATTCTCGCCAAAACCTACCGCGATGATTATATGGATGGATTGTCTGGTCTGCATCCTCAGTACGAATGGCACAGCAATAAAGGTTACCCGACCAGGGCGCATGTGGAGGCCTTGAAAAGGTATGGTTTATCCGACTACCATCGATTGAGTTACAAGCCCTGTCGTGCGTTGGTGAAACCACGCCGATAATTCTATCTTTTCAAAATAGGCGTTGTTTGAATTTGATTTCCTGAGGTCAACCGAAGGTAGTATAGCCCGCTTTTTAGTTGTCCCAGCGGAATCACTTTACTGGAGGAGTTTTGCTCACCGGATAGCAGTCTTTTCCCTTCTGAAGAATATACTTGATACGTAAAATTGTCTTGCCCCGAATTGCTTTTGATCCTTATGGACTGAAAGAAAGGATTGGGAAAAATAGTCCAATCGGTTAGTGTCACGGCATCTTGGGTGTTTACGATCAGTCCTTCCTGGGCCCCAATACTTGGCGGATAAGCATAGGGGTCTCCGTCATGATCCATTAATCCCATCTCTATGAAAATACCATTCCCAATGGCAGGGCTGCTTCCATCAATATTGAAATCCTCAGATAATGGATTCTGAAGCAGAGGATCCACTTGTATCAAATTGCTCGGCCCATTGACGGGCAATTGAGGCCCGGTGAAATCAGGATGGTCCGGCTTGTACCATAGGTTGTAATCGATGGTGAAAGACTCCGGCCGCGTGTTGGCCCCGATATTGACATCTCTGTTCACGTCCCCGTAGACGACCATATTGTTCGTGAAATTGTTGTTGCCACAGGAGACAAAACGATTGGTGTCGACGGTTTCCTGTAGAATTCTAAAGACCCAGTTTTCCGGATAATAAAAAGTATTGTTGGCCACCTCTACCCGCGTGCAACCGACGTAAGCAAGCCCTGCCCATCCGCCAATAAAAACATTGGCATACACTTGCAGGTCGGCAGCCTCAAAAGGGGCATCCCGGGGCCGGAAAAAAGCCAGTCCTGTGCTGCCACCCAGGTTGATATTGCGCAAACCTGCATTTTTGAAGGTATTTCTTTCTATTCGGATATGTTGGGTGCCTCCCTTGGCCTGGATGCCGTTGTTGCCCATGTTTTCAAATCGACATTCCCTGATGAACCCCTCATGGCAACCCACCATGTCTAGGCCGCTTCCGCCGTCTGCCCCATTGAGGAAGAGACATTTTTCTACCCAGAAACTATCAATACCAGACATTTTCAATAAATCATTGTTCCCGTTGGCTCCCATGTCCCGGAAAGTGCAATTCTCTATGCGCAGGTGGTGAGAAGGGGTATCAAAGCTTCCTCCATCATCTATGTTCATACCGTTCGCACGCTGGCCTGTGGCTGTAAGACCAATGACATGCAAATAGGCTACCTGGCTGAATTGTATGGAATTGTTTCCCCCTTCAATGATGACTTCTTCACCTGACCGTGGCTTAATGGTGATCCATGCTTCAGGAGTGCCTTCCAGGTTTTGGATCAACATGCCTCCCGCGTAGCTGCCTCCGTCAACCAGTATGGTATCTCCCGGGATGGCGTCATTTGCAGCTGCCTGTATACTATCGTATGTTTTACCTGTTCCGACTTCCAGGATCTGACAAGCTGCATCAAAGCTACTGGATAGGAGAAGTAAAAGGCAAATGCCGCAGTAAATTCCAAATGTACTCCTTGAGGTTTGAATGTTCTTTTGCATGGCTTTTCATCTTGAATCAGTTAATCTATAAATTAGGCATTATTTGGCAGAATTACAGGTGTTTCAAATGTGTTTATTGTTGGCAATACGGGCTGTGGTTAATGTACTATTGCAATATTGCGATGAAGGATCTTTGATGGATAATTTATTACAGGTATTTGGACAAAGTACTATTGCAATATTACGATGAGGAACTACTTCACTGGAGAGCCATCTGCATCGAAAAAAGACATTGCTTTAAAATCTATTTTCTTCTTTATGATACGAACCGGCCAAGCAATTTTTCATTCATAACACAATTCGACTCAGTTCTTCTCCGGGGTTAAGCTTTCTACAACTCCCTTCAATACGGTGAGCGCAGTTTGAATGGTGTCCAGATGGGTGCGAAAGGACAAAACAGCCAACCGAAGCCAGACTTGACTGTCAATAGTTGTGGACGAAAGAAATACCCGCCCGTCTTTTCTGACCATTTGAATGATTTGGCGATTGATTTCATTTGAATCTCCCGATTCAGAGTGGTAGCGATAAATCATTACGGATAATTCAGGGTAAGGGCCTACTTCAAATCCTAGTTTTTGTACCTCTTTGTAGAAAAATCGACAGAGCAAGATTTTTTCTGATAGTGCAGCTTTGAAGGGTGCCAAACCAAACAATTGCAAGGGCAGCCACATCCTCAAACCCCGAAAATGCTTCGTGAGCTCCGGTGATAAGTCTGCAGGCGAGGGTTCGTTGCTTTCCGGGATGGCATCCTGCATGTAATTGGCCTGGTAGTAATGTGTGTCCCGGAGTGCTTTGACATCCTTGATCAAAACAGCCCCTGAGCCATAAGGCAGGAATAAGCCCTTATGAGGGTCAATCGTGACAGAATCGGATAATTCAATTCCTTCAAAACTGGCTTCCAGCTCATCCAACAAGATGAAAAAGCCTCCGTAAGCCGCATCAACATGAAACCAGCAGTCGTGTTCCCTCGCGAGAAGGGCCATTTTTTTCATCGGGTCAATAGCGCCGGTGTCCGTGGTCCCTGCTGATCCTATGATGAGAAAAGGACGCAGTCCCTCTTTTTTATCATTTTTCAGCTGTTCCTCCAGGGCACGAACATCCATTCGGAATCTCTGGTCAGTCGGAATGTAACGGTGAATGCATTCTCCTAGGCCAGCAATGCGAATGGCTTTCTGACAGGAATGATGGGCCTGGTGGGTCAAATAAATAACGGCATTTTGAATTCCTTCTGCAAGAATTTTTTTCCTGTCTCTTGCTGTGGCAATGGCAATTAAATTGGCAATTGAGCCACCACTGGTGAGGTTTCCCAAAGCTGTTTCCGGATAATGGACGAGGGAACACATCCACCTCAGGAGCTTGTTCTCCATGCGCACTGCCCCGGGGCCTCCAAAGTAGATGCCCGCATAGTTGTTGCTAATGTCTGCAAGAAAATCTCCGAGAGCAGAGGGAAACAAGCCCCCTCCCGGAATATACGCCAGGTGTCCACCGGAGGCTGCATTCAAGGCAGGCCGATCCACCCATTGATCGATGGCTTTCAGGAGATCATCCATCTCCTTGGGTTGGTCTTCGATGTCTATTTTACTGATTCCCTGACCCTTGTTATCTGACTCGTGGAATGCCGGACGATCCTCTATGCTATCGAGAAACTCATTGGCATAGGCTTGAACGGCCTTTAACCATTCTTCTCTTTTAGTGGCATCCGGATCGAGTTGCTTCGAAAGGGCTTCCAGTTCTTTTATTTTTTCGATCATAGGTAAAGGTCTAAAGATCCTTAGAATGAATGGAATGATTTTATTATTTCTTAGCTTTTAGATAGACTGCGAGGTGTACAGCTAGACTACTTTTTCTGATAATTCCTTCCCGAGAAGGCTGCCCAAAGCCACGCCCATACCTCCCAGTCGTACC
>DATFJT010000195.1:0-3405 GCA_035269065.1 Saprospiraceae bacterium
CCGGCTTGCGGTGGAGCCTTTCTGTATCTGGTCCCAAACATCTCCACGACGAATGTGAATGGCAACGTGCTTTCCCCGGGAATGATAAGGCAATGCCTGGCCTCCAGGGGCATTTGTGGCCAGGCCATCTCTGAGATCAGCGAGAAGAGACTCCGGTAAAACCAGTTTATTATCAGCAAAGTGTTTGCATAACCCCAGGTTGTAAACGGAGTGTTTGCAAAGGCGTTCATCCAGTTTTTTTATTCCCTGTTGGACCGAGTGCTCGCGTTTTGGATCTCCGAAACGGTATTTTTCCTGGGTGAAAATAGTGGCCAAGTGGGCGGGCCCCCAGGCGGAGACGGCCGCTTTTAAAGGGATATTGCCCTTTCCGAAATTGAAGTAATTTTCCCAGGTTGACGCCCACTCCAGGTCCGACATTTTCTGGCCTACGGGATCAATTTCTCGATGCTCCAGGCGGACGAAAGGTATATGAATGTAACGGGTTCCTTTCTGATGAGCCAGGGCCATGCTCGCAATTCTGATCAGAACTTGTATGCCCACCCCATCCAGGCGGAACGACGGATATATAAAAGAACCCTTGCCATCAGCAATGGGCTCAACAGCTGTTATATTCTTTTGAATTTCGAGCGCTGGCGACAGCCAAAACTGATCGAAATGGTAAGCTTCTCTCAACTTGCGAGATACCAGCCTTGCACATCGGTTTTTACTTAGCTTGAAGAGCCACTCTTGCATGGTAGCATAATTGAGATTCTGTAAGTCAGAAATTCAAAGGTAGGAAGTCTCAGGAAATCACGGTACCAACCTCTTCACCGAGTATAATCCTGCGCAGATTTTCTTCGTCATTGATGTTGAATACAACGATGGGGAGTTGATTCTCATGGCAAAGCGTGAAGGCCGTCATGTCCATGATTTTTAGGCCTTTAAGAATAACGTTGCTAAAAGTAATGGACTCATATTTGACGGCAGCAGGATCTTTTTCAGGGTCCGAGCTGTATACACCGTCCACACGCGTACCTTTGAGGATGACTTCCGCACCGATCTCATTGGCGCGAAGCGCAGCAGTCGTATCAGTGGTGAAGTAGGGAGAACCGGTGCCGGCAGAGAAAATGACTACACGTCCTTTCTCCAAGTGGCGGATGGCCCTTCTCCGAATATAGGGTTCTGCTATTTCCTGCATGTTGATGGCTGTGATCAGTCGGGTATTGACTGCCATATTTTCCAGGGCAGACTGTAAAGCGAGGCCGTTGATTACGGTGGCAAGCATACCCATATAATCTCCTTGCACGCGCTCTATGCCAGAAGACTCGGCTTGCAGGCCGCGGTATATATTACCTCCTCCTATGACAATGGCGACTTCCACACCGAGCTCATTCAATTCTTTGATTTGATGGGCGTAGTGACTCAGTTTACTAGAGTCTATGCCGAATTGCTGGTCACCAACCAATGTTTCTCCGCTGAGCTTGAGCAGAACTCTTTTGTATTTCAGTTGAGTATCCATAGAAGAGGGCTTAAAAAAAGAGGGAATTGATTTCAATTCCCTCTTTTTGAATTATCCTAAGAAAACGTGTTTGAAATCAGTGACCGTCAGATCTTTATTCTGATCACTGAGGTACTGCTGTACCGATTT
This sequence comes from Saprospiraceae bacterium, assembly GCA_035269065.1. Taxonomy (GTDB): domain Bacteria; phylum Bacteroidota; class Bacteroidia; order Chitinophagales; family Saprospiraceae; genus DATFJT01. Next base: position 1,628 of record DATFJT010000195.1, read on the forward strand.
TTTGCCGTCTTTCACGTAGGCCTGGTTGAGCAAGGTACTTTCTTTGTAGAATTTGTTCAACTTACCCATTGCAATTTTTTCAAGCAAGTCTTCGGGCTTCCCTTCCTGACGGGCCTGTTCTTTTCCGATTTCGATTTCTTTTTCAATGGTTTTACTATCGACGTGGTCTTTGTTCAGAGCAATAGGTTTCATAGCTGCTACTTGCATCGCTACGTTTTTGCCCGGCTCGACATATTCAGGTCCTTCGAGGTTCAAGGCGACAAGTACACCGGCTTTGTTACCCATGTGTACATAGGGGAGTACCTGACCTTCTCCTGCCGCTGTTTCTATCTTGTGGTAGTCTGTCAGCTCTAATTTCTCACCAATGACACCTATTTGCTCGGTAACTTTATCACCCACGCTGAGGTCTCCTTCGTAATTGAGAGCCAATAAATCATCCAATGAATCTGGAAGATTCTTCAAAGCGATATCTGCGAAGCTTTCCGCGAGCTGAACAAAGTCTTCGTTTTTGGCAACGAAGTCAGTTTCGCAAGATAGACGCAGCACGACACCATTGTTGCGGTTGTGATCTGTCTTTGCGATAACGACACCTTCGGTAGCTTCTCGGTCTGCTCTTTTAGCAGAGAGTTTTTGACCTTTTTTACGCAAGAATTCGATGGCAGCATCAAAGTCACCTTCTGACTCTTTTAATGCCTTCTTACAATCCATCATACCGGCTCCGGTCATATCCCGGAGTTTTTTTACATCAGCTGCTGAGATTTTCACGCTCATGAATATTTTTTTTAAAATTGAGAAATTAGGAGTGATTACTCACTGGCTGTTGCCTCTTGCTCCTGCTTTTTCTTTTGTCTTTCCGCCAGTCCTTCCTGGATGCACCCCACCATGTAGTTTACAATGACATCAATAGATCTTGACGCGTCATCATTGGAAGGAATGGGGTAGTGAACTTTTCTTGGATTGGCGTTGGTATCGACCATTCCGAAAGTAGTCAGCCCCAATTTCTTCGCCTCCGCCAAAGCGATGTGCTCATGCGTAGTATCAACGATAAAAATGGCATGAGGGATGCGATTCAACTGGGCGATACCCCCGAGGACACTTTCCAGTTTGTCACGCTCTCTGCTGAGGGTTAGACGTTCCTTTTTCGTGATAGAGCTCAAGGACTTGTCATTGAGCATTCTATCGATATTATTCATTTTCTTGATGGACTTTCTCACAGTAGAAAAGTTGGTCATCATACCACCCAACCAACGCTCTGTAGCAAAGGGCATATTGACTTTCTTAGCTGCCTCCTTCACGATCTCCGAAGCCTGTTTTTTGGTCGCCACGAATAGGACTTTCTTACCGGATTTCGCCAGGTTTTTCATAGCCTTTCCTGCAGCGTCTAGACACTCGCTCGTTTTATTGAGATCGATGATATGGATTCCTTTTGTCTCATCGAAAATATAAGGGGACATTTTGGGGTTCCACTTTCTTTTGAGGTGACCGAAGTGTACTCCGGCATCCAACATTTCTTTATGACTTGGTAATTGCATTGCTTTCTTTTTGATCCTCGAAAATTATCGCTTGCTAAACTGGAAGCTCTTTCTGGCCTTAGGTTTACCGTATTTCTTACGCTCGACCACTCTGGCATCTCTGGTAAGTAGCTTTCTCACCTTCAAGGGCTTCCTGAAGTCCTCGTTCATCTTCACGAGCACACGAGATAATCCAAGGCTGATGGCTTCTGCCTGACCTTTAAAACCTCCTCCCTTGACATTGATGTGCAAGTTGTAGATGTTTTC
>DATFJT010000196.1:0-2180 GCA_035269065.1 Saprospiraceae bacterium
AGGCAGTACTGCTAAAAAGCATCTCCCTCCCACGAAGCCTCTCCCGTGCCATAGAAGAAAAACTGGAAGCAGAGCAACAGGCACAGCGCATGCAATTTGTCTTGCAGCAGGAAAAACTGAAGGCAGATCAAAAACGCATACAGGCGGAAGGGACACGTGATGCTCAAAAAATAATTGCCGAAGGATTAAGTGAGGAAATTTTACGGTTCAAATCGATTGAGGCATTCCTTGAACTGGCCAAAAGTCCAAATGCCAAGGTAATCGTATCAGACGGAGACCTACCTGTCATGATGGACACTCAATAAACCTACAATGCGGCAAAGATGCTTAGCAAGTAATCTAATTTAGACCATTCATGAGTGCCTCCGGGAGAGATTTCGGGGGCATTTTCAATCTTAAACTCAGTTCCATGAGCCAACGCAAGACGTCCATTTGGTCCACTATTTCAGAATTTGGTCAAATTATTCTGGGGGTTATTCTCGCAAGTATTGGTCTCAATGCTTTTCTATTGCCCAATGGTTTCCTAGACGGAGGAGCTACAGGTATAGCCATACTATTGAGCGCACAAACGGGGTACAATATTTCAGTCTTCATTTTATTGGTCAGTGTGCCCTTTATGTTCTTGGCTGCATACACGCTCTCCAGGCGTATCCTATGGAAATCCGTTCTTTCCATTGCTTTGTTGTGCCTTTTTCTCGAAGTAGAATCCTTCCCGATCATTACAGACGACAAATTGCTCATTGCCATATTTGGCGGCTTATTCCTGGGGGCCGGTATCGGCATTGCCATTAGGAACGGAGCTGTACTGGACGGAACTGAGGTACTCGGTATATTCCTATATGACCGCCTGGGAATAAGGATCGGACTAGTCGTATTGATATTTAATGTGGTTCTATTTACAATTACCGCTTTTCTGATTTCGGTTGAGGTAGCCATGTACTCCATTCTCACTTACCTGGTTACAGCCAAGGTGATCGATCAATTCATCGAGGGCTTTGAAGATTTCTTGGGGATAATGATTATTTCCAGGCATTCTGAAGAGATAGAGTCTGCCTTGTACAATCAGACTGGTGTAGGACTCACTGTTTACAAGGGCTTGTCAGGCTACGGGAAAAAGGGGCATAAGAGAGACTTCAGAATTATTCACACCATGATCAATCGCATTGATATGAGAAAAATGCAGCGCATTGTGCAACAGATAGACGCTGAGGCCTTCCTCATGGAGTTTGACATCAATGACATCCGGGGGGGTATCCAGAGGAGGTATCTCGCCAGCGGAAAAAAATCATAGTTCTTTTACTCCACCCTGTACCATTTTTGAGTTCGGAACAGCCCGGTCCAGTGCTTTCCCCGGACGTACAAGACATCAGGATCCTCTTCGAACCAAATGGATGCCTTGTATTCATTCCCTGACTCCGGGTCCATAATTTGGCCATTGGCCCAGTAGTCTTTGTATTTCTCTAACTCCCAGAGAATCGTCATGCCAACAACAGGCTTGTTTTTCAATTCTCCCTCACATTCCTTGCAAAGCGTATCCTCCGGCTTTTGCAATAGCTTAATCACTTTACCCTTGATTTCATTTCCTGATTGGGCAATTTCTACGTGTGACCTGGCTTCACCTGTATTATCATCAATGGTTTTCCATACGCCCTCAGGGCTTTGAGCCCAACCCAGGGCAATCATCATACTGAATAAACACGTCAAAACTATTTTCATATCTTTTCTTTTTTTAACACCTATTTTCTCAAATGGATGCATCGAAAATATAAAACAAAACACCATTCAATCAAATTTGGACTGGCGCATGATATCTTTCAGAATCACCCCGGCTTCTTCTCTTTCTGCTGGTGACAACCGATCTATTAGCCGTTGCCATTCCCTTCGATACACCTTGTCTTTCTCATACAGGAATACCTCCTGCCCGGATGAAACAAAAACCAGGTAAAACAAATTGTGCATCAGCATAAAATCCAAACCACTGAAATTCCCCCTTTCAAATATACCAAGCCAGACATCCTCCAGGGGGCGTTCCGTGCGGTCAGGAGTAGCCCATCCGTAGGTCGAAAAATCCATGTCATGATGATAGAAATTTCCATTTTCCGGAGCCATTTCCAGGTAGAAAAGCATGTTAGAAAGGAGCATCTGCTTCTGCTCCCGTGTCAAACGCCAATCATGTACCA
>DATFJT010000197.1:0-3160 GCA_035269065.1 Saprospiraceae bacterium
CACCTACGGCGCTTGTCCGACCCCGGGCATTGATCATTTCTACAAATGTGCCGCTCCTCCAGAGCTACCTGCGTTGTCCTTAGATTGTATCCCCCACCGTTGTCCGTAGATTGCATCTACGGAAGTATATCAGTTGTCAATCTGCATTAATTTGTCTAAGCTGAAATAAAATATAATAACTCCGTTCGCCAAAAATGACCTGTTGTCCGTAGATTACGTGCCCCACCGTTGTCCGTAGATTGTATCTTCGGACGTATATCTATTGGAAAAGACAACTCCATTCGCTAAAAATGATCAAAAAAACCAGCTCCGTAGAAGCAAAATATTGTTAGCTACTGAATTTTAAATCACCTCCAAGCTCCGGCGGGGCGAAACATTTGTGACAAAATGTGTCCTTGTTGAGCATTTTAGCCCAAAAGCTGAACAACTCTTTCCTTCAATGCGTTTTGTTGGTATGAAAGATATAGGAAAGTTAGTGATAGCGGTATCTGTTTTTGTCGGAGTCTATTCTATGATGCCCAGCCTTGGAGTTATGTACGACATCATATTTTTGACCTTCTTAGTGGCCAATGCCCTGTTAATATACATGGTGTACGCGGTATTGAAATACGGCCAGGACCCCGGTGTGGAATTCGATGAGGGCTACTGGTACAGCGATGTGGATAAGAAATATTCACCCGACTACGAAACAGGAAGAAGTTGATTTTGAATTTGATTTTTTGGATTAATTATTTAAGGGCTTCCTGAGTTACAGGAAGTCTTTTTTTGTATATAGATTGATGCTTGCTCGATATTTATATTCGCTAGGCAATTTATACTAGAAGCAATTTCACTTATTTCAGAGGCGTGCTTCAATTAGAGCAAGAACTGAGTCGAGGACACCTACTCGCATTTATTTATTTTAAAATAGTTTTGATAAAGTCTCTCAATATTTTAATCCAAAGTTTCGCAGGCCGGGTAAATGAAAAATTCATTTTTATTACTTTGGACAGAGGTATAAGGTTATCATTCCTGCCTGAATTTACCACTGTCGAATCAATTCCTACGATCTAAAACTGAAATCTTTTAGAAACTAAAAAAGGACCATCCCTTACGAGACGGTCCTTTTAGTGCTTTTTTTGTAAAAAAGGTGCTTTACTTCATTTCATCAATCAACTGTTGGTTGCGCGCGATGTAACCAAAATCACCTCTTTCGCTCTTTTTAGCCATTTCCATGGACTTCTTGGCAGTTGCAATGGCCTCCTCTTTCTTGCCCATTTCTGCTAAAATCCTGGCTTTCTGATAGGTGTACCAAAAGGCTTCCGGTCTTTTCTGACAAGCCATATCCATCCATTCTAAAGCCTGGCCGAGATCTTTTCCGTTATCAAGATAAAATCGACCTGCAGAGTAGTAAGTGCCGGCATCCGGACCATCCACGAGTACAGACTTGATTTGCTCTTCTACCTGCTCCATGGCGTTCGTCTCGATAGGAAAGCTCACACGTGTATTTTCCCAACTCAAATTGATCTTTGCATCGGTGGATGTAAGGTGAGAGAAGTCGATGGTGAAAGTTTCAACTTTATCCTTCAGTTTTTTCGGCTGAACAATGAATCTTCCCAAATCCATGCTCTTGTCATAATCACCTGATCCCCACATTTCCAGTTTTTTGCTGATAATAATGCTCCACGCATCTTCTCCCGGAATGGTCACAAGCGAATAAGTGCCCTCAGGTACGTTTAGGTCCCCAATCTTTACATCGTCACTTACAGTAATCTTGGTGCTCGCGTTGGCCCCTGTTCTCCAAACCTGGCCATAAGGAACGAGTTCGCCGAAAATTTCTCTTCCCTTCATGCCCGGACGGGAATACTCGATTTCTACCTCAGTGAGGCCTACCATTTGCTCAATCTCTGCCGATGGACTCGGTGCAGGAGTTTCAATTTGAGCAAAAGTGAATAAAGGAGTCAATAAGCAAAGAACTCCGATCAACTGTTGAACTGCTTTCATAATATTCATATTTGTTGTTTATGTTGAATCGCTGCAAAAGTACGCCTGAGCTTCGAAGCTACCAAGGACTTCTTATGTTCTTATCTCATTTTGGCGTAATTTGTGCAACAGATGACATTAGAAAAAGATCAAATTAGCAGAGGATGAAGTTTGAAGAGCTGGAATTGGATGAAGGGTTATTGGAAGGCCTGGGCCATATGAATTTTACGGAATGCACGCCTGTACAGGAACAAGCCATCCCGATTATTTTAGAAGGGAGGGATCTCATCGCCTGTGCCCAAACGGGAACGGGAAAGACAGCCGCATTCATTCTCCCTACTTTGCACATGATCAAGCACAATGGGGGCAAGGGTATTCGAGCCCTGGTTATTTGCCCAACAAGAGAGCTTGCCCTTCAGATCGATAATGAAATCATGGGCTTCGCGTATTTCGTGGATCAGCATAGCACTCCTGTCTACGGTGGGGGCGATGGTGACGACTGGGAACAGCAAAAGAAAGCCCTTAAAGAAGGGGCAGACCTTATCGTGGCCACCCCGGGCAAGCTGATTTCTCACCTTCATCAAGGTTACGTTGATTTTAGCAACCTGACGCATTTAATTCTCGACGAGGCAGACCGCATGATGGACATGGGTTTTCGGGATGATATCCAATACATCGTCAGTAAACTACCCAAGAAGAGACAAAATTTGATGTTTTCTGCCACCATGGATCCCAAAATCCGGCAATTGATCAAAGAAATCATGGATAACCCTGCAGAGATCAACCTGGCCATGTCCAAACCTGCTGCCAATGTGCTGCAAGCAGCTTATCTCGTCTCTGAAAGAGATAAAAATAAACTTCTTGCTGACCTGATCAAGGGGAAGGAAAACCTAAGCCGAATTATTGTCTTCAGTTCTACCAAGGCCAAACTCAGTGACATTCTTCGAAACCTTAAGAGCAGCGGGATCAATGCAGGAGGTATTTCCTCGGATTTTGATCAAACGGAGCGAGAGAAAGTGCTTCGGGATTTCTATGCGGGTAAGATACAAGTGCTTGTAGGCACGGATGTCATCAGCCGGGGTATCGACATTGACGATATTGATTTGGTGATCAATTTTGATGTGCCGCCCAAGGCAGAAGACTATGTGCATCGCGTAGGCCGGACGGCCAGGGCCAAAAAATCTGGTATCGCCCTGAC